>JAKSCP010000380.1 GCA_022360535.1 Pseudomonadales bacterium
GTGATGGATCGAAACTTGGCGACCGGTATCCTCTCTATAAGAAGGCAAATAATCTGATATGGTACCTTCCAGAGACAGTTTGTTTTCTTGAATTAGCTGAAAAACTAGAACCGAAGTGAACGCCTTAGTTAAAGAGGCAATCCGATATTTTGTATCTAGTGAATTTGGAATGTCCCATTCATGATTTGCTGCACCGTAGCTAGCTGTATAGATAACTCCTTCAGAACTGGCTACCAAAAGGCTCCCATGGAAATTGCCTTCAGATATATAGTCCTCCACTATACCGTCAATTCGAGCTGTGATTTCAGATTGCGCTAGCAAAGAGTGCGAGGTTCCAACTGAAACACCTAGCATAACGACTAGAGCGCTTAAAGCTTTCTGCATATTCATAGTGTGATTGCCCTGGAAAAAGTGTTTGTCTCAATCAATTTGACGAGAGGCGATTGAAAAGGTCACGGTTTTCTAAGCTTCGAAATCGATTAATACCAGAAGTACGAGATGACCTCTAATCGTAGTTCCTCCAAAAGTCTGCTTTGGGTCGGAAGCAGACATCGCAAGTTCTTCTAAAGTTGCTTCCGACATAAAGGCTCTGGAATTACGCCGATCTGGGGCCTGAGCCAGGCACTCCCTGCTTTTCCGCATGCTTGTAATTAGCAATCACCAAGTAAACCCAAGACAAACACATAAGACTAGTCACAATCAGCCAAGAGTAGAGGAATATTCTGACACCAGGCACTAGTTGCTGTGCCTGTTCTCCTGTTTGAGCAGCCAAAGCAATAAACGGGTCAGGTGAATTTAATAAAAACCAAAGGCTCACCGCTATCAAAGCTACGATAGTGTACAGTGCTTTAGTTTGAAATTTGCTACTTCGACTGAGGCGTTTTGCAAATAGCCATACCCCAGACAATGACAGGAAGGACAATATCAGGCCAAATGCGAACCAGATCACCTTGCTTGTCAGGCCGCCAAAGTTCCCAAAATGAACTGGATCGGCCATGTTGGACCAGTACCAATACGGACTGAGGTCTTCTCCGTGTTGGTTGTAAACGATCTCACCAGTTTCTGGCAAAAGAAAAATTTTATTTGCCCGATTTCGCACGAGTATATTGCTGGCCTGCCCCACCACGTAGAAGTAGCCGTTTCGATTGGGTGTGACATACGCAATGTCTATGTCAGGACGAGCTTCTCGCGCGATTGCCAACAAAGTGTCAAATGGCAGCGCCGTGTTACTGTCGTATTCAAGCATTTCTATGGGAACAACTGCCGTAGGAATAGCATCGGAATAGGCAAATACGTCGTCGATATGGAATGAGCGAATCCTCTCAAACATATACCAGGCGCCTGTTACAGAAATGATGAAAACAAACCACAATGCCCAGAGACCTACCAGTCGGTGTAGATTGCTCACAAAAGTTCGCACTGTACGCGCAGATTTAAATTCGAAAAAACGCCGCCACCAGCGTTTATAAAAAACCAATGAAGTAATTAGCGAACCAATGAGAGGAAAAGAAGCCAGGCAGATTAAATAGAACCCGAAACTGCCAGTAAAAAGACGGCGATGAAAATCCCGCAGGTAGCGCTGAATATTCAGAAAAGGACCTTCACCAGTGACTTCTAATGTGTAGGGATCAACGTAAACACGTCGACTCTGATTGAACTCATTTAGAATCGCCACTTCAGCAGCAAAATTTCTATAGAGCGGCGCATATACATTTTGAATTACCGCACTAGGATAAGCTTCAGCGACGCTTTGATAAATATCTTCCAGACTACCTGCCTCGCCAACAGCTTGTACCCGCTGATCGGGATTGACTAACCAGTCCAGCTCGTAGGAAAGCGTAGCAAACGTACCTCCCCAACAAACGATAAAAAGCAGAAGCCCGGTAACGACTCCCAGCCAACTGTGCCAATCAAACCAGACTCGTGAAGATTGAGCCTTAGTTCTTGCAAGTGTAATCTGAGATGAAGCCAGGTCTGCTAGTGTCATCGCGATTAATACGTTGCCGGAGATGAATTAGAGCCAGCAAGCGCAGCATTTTGATCACCTGCTTGCCCACTACGGCGATGGAGTTTCCAACTAACGTAAGCCACCAGCACGGCAAAACCTAATATCGCCGCATCAACACCAATGATAGCTATGTGTCCGGTACTCAGCGCAGCAGTTAATGCCCGATTAAAGAGCACAAGGTCAACGCTTACTACTAGCAGGCAGAGGGATGCGAAACACTGCAACAGATGGACTAAAGCAATACGTCTGTCTTTCGCGAACCAGACATACACCGTTACCAACAACAGAGCCGCAACAAAGCTATAGACCAACAAACCGGCCCGGTCATCTAAGCCCATTGGTAGCAATCGCTCCGCCAGGAAAGAAACAGCCGTCGCCACTGCCACGCCAGCAGTGCTGGCTAAGGTAAAACGCCCGACAAAAGCCAGCTTAGCGCTACTCATGGTTTTTTCACGCTGTCCCACCCAAAGCAGGTTGCCGGTAATTATCAAGCCGCAAACAGCCATACCTAACAGGAAGTAGATCGCTCGCAAATCAAACCCCGCGAAGTTACCGAAATGCAGTGAAGTCACCACTCCTATGCCTTGAGTTACAACGTTGGGATCAGAACCAGGTTCAGCATAGTTGATGCTCTGATCTGCGAGGTTATAGGAGATGCTATAGCGCCCTTTCAATCCTTCCCCAGTTTCCCCAAATACTTCCAGAGTAGCCCCGCTATCGCCATAGTTGGTAATCCTCGCTTGAGTAGGTATGGTTCCCCACTTATCTACTTGTTGCTGAAACAACTCATCGATAGGTGGTGATTGCCAGGGACTATCCAGCCATTGTGTAGAAGGTGTGACAATACCTGCATCTGACAGCAACTCGTCCACATTCCCCTGATACAGTATGAGAGCAAAGGCGATCTGATAAATAATGACCAGGTTAAATATCAACCCGGTAATCGCGAGCATCAAAGTATAAGGCAGTGAGATCACACCAATGATGTTGTGAATATCCAGTAGTTGGCTGCGCATTCTGCTTCCCGGTCTATAACGAAAGAAGCCTTTCACCATATCCTTAGCGTGAATTAAAACGCCGGAGAGAATAACGTAGAGAAAAACCAGTGTTACCAGACCGATTAAATAACTTCCGAATGGTAAGTTGAGGCTGTAATGCAAGATGTACATGAAATCGGCGAGGAAAAAGTCTTCAACGCTACCTAAAATTTCTCCGCTACGCGGATCGATCAACAAATAGTTGTAGTCCTCATCAGCCACGTCTTCGTCCAAATTGACATATGCACGATAGTAAGGCTCGGATTCAGTAGGGGGATAGATGAATTGGGGCTCAAGAGGATCATAAGCCCGATCCGCAAGTGCAGTTTCAAACACTTCA
>JAKSCP010000463.1 GCA_022360535.1 Pseudomonadales bacterium
ATCCAACTTTCACCTCTTCCACTGGATCGGCAGCCAACGACACCCGAATTGTGTCTCCAATACCGTCCATCAGGAGTGCACCGAGTCCAATCGCCGACTTCACCGTGCCAGAACGTTGCCCACCTGCTTCTGTGATACCAAGGTGGAAAGGATTGTCGATTTGCGTAGCCAAACTGCGATAGGCAGCGAGTGTCATGAACACTTCTGATGCCTTTAAACTGATTTTGAAATCCTGGAAATCGAGTTTGTCGAGAATATCAATCTGGGTCAGTGCAGATTCCACCATGGCTTCTGCGGTAGGTTCTTTGTACTTCCTCAACAAGGCTTTGCCCAGAGATCCTGCGTTTACACCGATGCGAAGTGGAATGCCTTTATCTTTCGCACTATCAATAACTGCCCGGATACGCTCTTCACAGCCTATGTTGCCAGGATTGATGCGCAGACAGACCACACCATACTCCAACACCTGAAGGGCGATACGATAGTCAAAATGAATATCAGCTACCAGAGGAATTTGAACTTGCTTTCTGATCTCTTTGAACGCCTCAGCCGCATCCATGGAAGGTACTGAGACACGCACAATATCGACCCCGGCAGTTTGCATTCGGGCAATCTGTTCCAGGGTAGCTGGTACGTCAGTGGTTTCCGTATTAGTCATGGTTTGCACGGAAATCGGCGCATCACCACCGACTGCAACATTGCCGACCATGATCTGACGGGTTTTTCTACGAGATATGTACTCGTTGGACTTCATTTGAACTACAGACCAACTGTTAAACGGGCGGAGTTATCAATACGAATACTATCAGAGACGTCTATTTCATCGCCATTCAGAGTGAGACGGGTCAGCGGGGCATCGCCGAGCAAGATGTTAAAAGGCGCACTATCCCGTATTTCCAGCACATCGCCCGCACCCAATGTGCCTCGGTACAGACGATTAGCGTCTTCATCGCTCACCTGAATAAAACTCTCATCAGTGAAACTCACCCGCAATACATCATTGCCTTCGTTGGTAATGGTGACAATACGCGTATCTGTTGGTTCAGGCTCAACCGCCGCAACTGAATCAAATTCGTCTGCAACAGCAGGTGTTGCCCCAATATCCTGAATCTCGGGTTCAGCCTCTAACGCGATTTCACGACCGGGTTGCTGCGCCGGTAGAGTTGACGAGTCTTGTACGGTCGATGGGATTGCTGGCTCAGCCACGGTTCTGTTTGCAACCGGCGTAGTCTGTTCCAGAGCGGCGACTTCGTTTGCAGTGTTACTGCTCGCCTGCATGGAGGTATTCCAGGCCCAAAGACCCGCGAAGATTCCCGCAAAAAATACTATGGACACCAGCGCCAGACTGCGATTACGCGCCTGATGTTTTTTGCGGCTGATGCGCGTGACTTCTTTTTGGTGCTCTTGTTCAGCCTGCTGGAACTCATCGAAGCGATCGCTAATCTCGTCAGGATTAAGCTCAAGAATCTCACCATAGCGTTTCATGTAACCTTTGGCAAAAATGATGCCCGGCAACTTTTCATAGGCATCGTTCTCGATGGCATTGACGTAGTGGACGGTGATATGAAGTTTGTCGGCGACTTCTTTTTGCGAATAGCCCTTCAACTCACGCTGAGAGCGAAGATAGTCGCCAGGGGATTGTGCAGTCTGTTCCTGGTCAGTCGATGAGTCTGAATTCAGCTCAGTTGACATCACTCAACCTAAGGTAAGCCTGGTACTCAGGTGATTCACGATACAGAGTCGTAAGAATACGCGTAAAATCCCGAACCAGTTCCTGATTTTGGAATTTTCCTTCAATTCTTATTCCCGCCAGCAATGCTCTGGGAGTATGGGGCAAGTTGTAGAACTGAGCAGTCGTCAAGTATTGCTGGAACACACGTCGTGCGCCATTCCAGTCATCGCGATCTGCCCGCAGCATAGAAAGCTCAACTGCCGCAATGTATAAATTTCCGTTTAACTGCAGTGCCCGTTGGAACGCATTTTCAGCGATCTCACTGCGACCCAGGGGCAACGCACTTCGACCCATGTTCTCAAACGCGATGGCGCGGCCCTCATACATCGTATCCCGAGTCACAATTTCGAATTGCTCCAAGGCATCGTCGTAGCGACCCATACTATAGAGCAAGGCGCCGTAGTTATTTCTGACCCGTGAGTTTGCCCTGTCGTAGCGAATAGCGCGCTGGAAGTTGTCCTCTGCAAGATCCAGGTCGCCTTCCCGTTGAAAAATGAGCGCCAGTACGTTGTAAACATCCGCGTTTCTGTCGCTGATTTCCAGGGCATTATTGATATGCCGGCGCGCGCCTGCCATATCGTCGGCTTCATAATAAGCAATGGCCAGCTGCACATAATCATCCAATGCCGCCTCTTCCGAAGGTTCAACGGTGAAGCCACCGGTGGTCGTTGTCACGCAGGCACTCAGCATTGCTGCCAATAGCAGTGTGCTTATCTGGCTAAGTGATCTATTAACGGACACTGTCTTTCCTCCAGAGCGCTCGACTCTTACAGCCGGTTTCCACTCTTAACTGTCGGCCGATACCGCTAAATTATCAGTATTATCAAAGACTTTTCCTGCTTTTTCATCTGCCTTTCGCAGATGACGGCCACTGCGCTTGGTGCGGTCCGCCACTGCACCCACCAGTTGCCCACAGGCAGCACCTATGTCATCAGCTCGGGTAGTGCGTACTGTGACTGTGAATCCGGCACTTTGCAGAATTTGTCGGAAATTGCTCACAGAAGAATTACTGGGGGTCTCGAAGTCGCTCAACTCGAAGGGGTTGAAGGGGATCAGGTTGATCTTGCAGGGAAAGGACTTCAGCAGCTCAGCCAGTTCTCGGGCGTGCTGGCGATGGTCGTTCACCCCTTTGATCAAGGTGTACTCGATTACCGGGACCCGCCGATCAGGCAGGCTTTCCATATAACCACGCACCGACCTCAGCAACTCCTGAATCGGATAGCGCCGGTTGATAGGCATGATCTGACTGCGCAATTCGTCGTTAGGCGCATGCAGGGAAACTGCCAGGGAGGCGTCGGTAAAATCCTTGAGCCGATCAATGGCTGGCACAACTCCCGACGTGCTGATAGTAACTTTGCGCTTGGACAATCCATAGGCACAGTCATCCATCATGATATTTACAGCGGCCATCACGTTGTCGAAATTAAGCAGCGGCTCACCCATCCCCATCATGACGACATTGCTAATTATGCGATTGGAATCTGGTTGATAGGCACCCAGCCTTTCGTTCGCCAGCCACAGTTGTCCGACGATTTCTCCACTACTGAGATTGCTATCGAATCCTTGCTTACCTGTAGCGCAGAAACTGCAATCCAGGGAACAGCCGGCTTGCGAAGAAATACAAAGCGTGCCCCTGCCCGCTTCCGGGATAAACACCATCTCCACTTTGGAGCCTGAGGCAACCCTGATGATCCATTTGTGACTGCCATCGCTGGAAGGGTAATCTTCGACGACCTCTGGCAACTCCAAAGCAAAGGATTCCTGCAGAGTCTCGCGAAGCTTTTTGCTGATATCAGTCATGGCATCGAGGTTCACAATGCCGCGCTGATGAATCCACTTCATTATTTGCTGGGCACGAAAAGGCTTCTCGCCCATCTCAGAAAAGTGATGGACGAGTTGTTCTCGGGTCAGCCCGAACAGATTAGGCTTGGAGTTAGCCGTCATGCTCAACCCACCTCAAAGGCGCGTCGGATTAGGAGCAGATTTCCTCTGCTTGGAAAAAATAGCCAACTTCACGTTCTGCAGAAGTTGGCGAATCAGAGCCGTGTACTGCATTGGCATCGATAGAATTAGCATAGTCAGCTCGAATTGTTCCCGGCGCTGCCTCAGCCGGATTGGTAGCCCCCATGAGTTCCCGATTAAGAGCCACAGCATTCTCACCTTCCAACACCTGAACCATAACCGGTCCTGATGTCATGAATTCGATCAGGTCTGCGTAGAATCCTTTACCCTGATGCTCTGCATAGAAGCCACCAGCAGATTCATCGTCCAGCTGCAGCATCTTTGCTGCGACAATTTTTAAGCCGGCTTTTTCAAAGCGTGCGTAGATTTCGCCAATCACATTCTTAGCGACGGCATCTGGTTTGATGATGGATAATGTTCGTTCTATTGCCATCGTCACTCCCCGTATTCTGGTTGTGCAAAAGAGCGCGCATTATACGTGGTAATGACCGGCTTTTGTACGCTTTTTCAGGCCGAAAATACCCTGTTTTTCAGGCTTTTAGGTAATCTCGGGTCTCGCTGACAGCAACCGGGTTTAGTCGGCAACTTCCTCTATCCAGGCCGCCTGGATAGCTTCCAGGATTTTTTCGCCACTGCGCTCCGGATCATCGTCGAACTCTTCAAGCTGACAAATCCAGCTATGCAGGTCCACGAAATTCACGTATTGAGGGTCGGTATCCGGGTAGTTGTCAGCCAGGGCCATGGCAATGTCATAAACGTCGGTCCACTTCATATGCGATTCACCACTAGTGTTCTTCAGAAACCATATTGATGGTGTATTTTGGAATCTCAATTTGCAGATCTTCATCCGCCACTTTCGCCTGGCAGCTCAAACGAGATTCCGGCTCCAATCCCCAGGCCTTGTCCAGATAGTCCTCCTCGTTGTCGGAGGCATCTTCCAGCGAATAGAAACCCTCTCTCACGATGACATGGCAGGTAGTGCAGGCACATGATTTCTCGCAGGCATGCTCAATGGAGATTTTGTTACGCAGGGCTGCATCGAGAATACTTTCTCCTGACTCGGCTTCTATTTCAGCACCCTCTGGGCAAATGACTTCATGGGGAAGAAAGGTAAGTTTAGGCATGGTTTATCTACTTCATCTCCAATTACTTGCCGATCGGCTCAACAGAATCTATTGATTCGCCTTGCAGTGATCGTATGTGTAAATCCATTCTGCGAGCAGCAAAATCCCCCGACAGCCGATTTAGCTCTTCGGATAATTCCTGAATCCTGATCGGTTTCGATTCCTGCATTGCACCTCGCAGTTCCGCTATCGCCGCTTCGATACTGGCTTTCTCTGACTCTTCGAGGAGTTCACCATCCGCATCGATTGCCGCATAAATCGCATCGATGATTTGCTGTGCCTCGATCTGTGCCTCTCGCAGCGCACGAATGTCTCTGTCTTCGCTGGCATGCTCATGAGACGCCTGTAACATCTGCTCTATGGTGTCTGCATCCAATCCATAGCTTGGCTTAATCTGGATCTCAGATTTGCTGCCCGTGCTCAGCTCTTCGGCAATGACACTCAGCAAACCATCTGCATCCACCTGAAAAGTCACTCGAATCTTGGCGGCGCCAGCCACCATGGGTGGAATACCGCGCAGCTCAAAGCGAGCGAGGGAACGACAATCACTTACCAGTTCTCTTTCGCCTTGCACCACGTGCAGAGACATCGCTGTTTGGCCGTCTTTGAATGTGGTGAATTCCTGGGCCTTGGCTACCGGAATTGTGGTGTTGCGTGGAATTATTTTCTCCACGAGTTCACCCATGGTTTCAATACCCAGGGAAAGTGGATTCACGTCAAGCAATAGAAAGTCATCGGAAGATTTATTACCAATCAAAACATCTGCCTGAATCCCTGCTCCAACTGCTACTGCTTTGTCTGGATCGATGTCCGTGAGAGGAGCTTTGCCAAAGTAGTCGGCAACCGCTTCTCGGATAACTGGCATACGGGTAGCCCCGCCCACCAATACGATATTGTCGATATCTTCTGTGGTTTTACCGGCGTCTCTTAACACTCGCCGACAGGTATTAATGGTTCGCTTTACTAAAGGCTCACAAATGTCGGCAAACTCTGCGCGACTGAGACTACCCCGGTAACCATTGAAATCGATATCGACACTGTCGTTTTCACCCAGGTCATGCTTAAGCTGATTTGCATACTGATGCAGCACAACTAGCTCGCTGGCTTCTTCGCTTGCCTGCTTGTCGATTCTTGCCCGCAGATAGTCCGCCAGCGCCTGATCAAAGTCGTCACCGCCAAGCGCCGTATCACCTCCTGTCGCCAGTACTTCGAACACACCCTGTCGAAGGCTCAGCAAGGATACATCGAAAGTGCCACCACCAAGGTCGAATACCACTACTGTTCCTTGTTCCTTGCTGTCCAAGCCATAGGCGACCGCAGCAGCGGTTGGTTCGTTCAGGAGGCGCAGAACTTTGACACCGGCAAGTTGTGCTGCATCCTTGGTCTGTTGACGCTGTGCATCATTAAAGTACGCAGGGACCGTGATCACCGCACCTTCCAGCTTCCCTTTTAAACAAGCTTCGGCGCGTTCAACCAGACTCCTGAGAATGTCAGCCGACACTTGAACCGGATCTTTGCTGCCTGCAGCAGTCACCAAGGCTGGTGCTTGTTGCTCGCGATCAGGATCGAATTGGTAGCGGGCGGCATGATCACTGGCCGCAATCTCCGTCTGGCTCTTTCCGAGCCATCGTTTCACTGAGGCTATAGTATTGCCCGGATCTTTGGCGGCTGATTGCTTGGCCTCGTTGCCGACAATAATCTCACCATCCGCCCTATAGCGAACCACCGAAGGAAGCAGGTAGCTGCCATCGTCGTCGGGTAAGATTTCAATCTTGCCTCCGCAACTCGCGGAGACCAGGGAATTGGTAGTGCCAAGATCTATACCCACAGCCAAACGGTGGGCTGGCTTCGCAGGTTTTCCGCCGGGTTCTGATATTTGCAACAGTGCCATGGGTGATGGACCTTAGTAACCCAGGCGATGTTCTTCGCCTTCTTCGATTTCAGACAGAAGCTTGTGCAGAAATTGCATCTCGTGAAAGATGCGCTTGGCCACATCTATTGTTCCCGCTGAAAAATCCCTGGCAAATTTCTCACGCTGCTGTTCCAGCTTTGACAGCACATCCTTTTTCATTTTTTCCAATTCGGGTAAAGCCGAGTCGTCATTTGGCAGCTCTGCAATTTTTTCTCGTAATTGCATCTGTTCCATCAGTAAGTCCATGTCAAGGTCCTGCTGACTTACTCTATCAATTTCGACATCTTGCAGCTTGAGAAGATAACCAGCCCGCTGCAATGGGGATTTGAGCGTTGCGTAGGCTTCGTTCAGATAACTATTTAGTTGCACCGCGCGCGTTTTTTCCTGTTCTGTGCCAGAACTGAAGCGATCTGGATGTGTCTCATTTTGCAGCTCGCGATAGCGTGCATCTAATGCATCCGCATCGATCTCAAAATGCGCAGCAAGATCGAATAACTGGAAAAAATTCTGATCTGTTGAAATCACAACGGAGGGGTTTTGATAGCTTAGGCTGGTGGGTGAGAATTGCTGATGGAGCAAGATTATACGCTAAAGCTCTCACCGCAACCGCATTCACCTTTGGCGTTAGGGTTGGTGAATTCGAACCCTTCATTGACGCCTTGTTTTACGAAATCCATCTGAGTGCCATCGATGTAGACCAGGCTCTTGGGGTCAACAATGATCTTCACACCCTGTTCTTCGAATACCTTGTCCCCGATGTCCAGCTTGTCCACGAACTCGAGCACATAGGCCATCCCTGAGCAGCCAGTGGTTTTCACACCTACACGAATGCCCAAACCATGGCCGCGATTAGCGAGTTGCTCCGCGACATGCCTGGCTGCTGTTTCTGTGATTGAGATGGCCATAATTTAGTATGCTCTGAAGCAGATTCCTTACTCTTCGCCGCGCTTCTGCTTGATATCGGCAATAGCGGCTTTAATAGCGTCTTCTGCCAGAACTGAGCAATGGATCTTGACTGGAGGCAATCCCAGTTCATCGGCAATATCCGTGTTTTTAATCTCAGTCGCCTGCTCCAATGATCGACCTTTCACCCACTCTGTAAGCAATGAGCTGGACGCTATGGCAGAGCCACAACCGTAGGTCTTGAATTTTGCATCTTCGATCACACCTTCGTCATCGACTTTGATCTGCAGACGCATGACGTCTCCACAGGCTGGCGCGCCAACCATGCCAGTACCTACATTCACATCCTCGTCATTGAGTTTGCCAATATTTCTTGGGTTTTCGTAATGATCTATAACCTTGTCTGAGTAAGCCATGTTTTCCTCGCTATAGGCCGGTTATGTCGCTAAATTTAATGCGCTGCCCACTGGCCCTGATCCAGATCGACGCCGTCTTTGTACATATCCCAA
>JAKSCP010000395.1 GCA_022360535.1 Pseudomonadales bacterium
ATTCCTCGCCCTTCCTTTACCCCTGCTGATTTACCGTGCCCTGAGCCGTGCACCCCGTCAGGAGGCCGCTCTGTATGTGCCTTTTTTCAGCACATTGAGTCGCCTGCAGTCTGATAACGAGAATCTCACCAGTAGTCGCCTGTTAAACCTGATCTGTTGCACATTAATCTGGCTGCTGATCGTCATTGCTGCCAGCCGTCCGCAGTGGCTTGGGGAACCGGTACAACTGCCTTCCACCGGGCGTGACCTGATGATGTCAGTGGATATCTCCGGATCCATGGAAGCCCAGGACATGGTAGTCGGTAATCGTCAGGCTTCGCGTATTGATGTGGTAAAGGCGGTGGTTGGTGACTTCGTTGAGCGCCGCGAAGGCGACCGGCTGGGACTCATCCTGTTTGCCGCCCATGCCTACATTCAGGCGCCACTGACCTTTGACCGGGAAACCGTCGGCCAACTGCTCGAAGAAGCCGAGATCGGAATCATCGAAGAATCCGCAACTGCGATTGGCGACGCCATCGGACTGGCTGTTTTGCATTTACGTAATCGCCCCGAGAACAGTCGGGTGTTAGTACTACTTACCGACGGGGTTAATAATGCCGGTGCTGTCTCACCAGAACAGGCTGGCCAATTGGCCCAACAAGAGAACATCAAGATTTACACCATTGGTATTGGCGCAGATCAGGTCGTACAGCGCACTTTCTTTGGTGCCCGCGCGATTAACCCCTCAGCAGAACTGGACGAGGCAGTGCTTACCCAGATCGCCGAATCTACCGGCGGGCGCTACTTTCGCGCACGGGATGTTAACGACCTGGTGGATATCTACGAAGAATTGGATCGCCTGGAAACGATTGAGCAGGACGAGCAGACCTACCGTCCTACCCGCGTCCTGTTTTACTGGCCACTGGGTGCCGCACTGATTATTAGTTTTATCCTGGCCTTGTTCTCGATTCCCTGGCTTTCCTTGGCAGGTCGGGCGCGCTTGCAAAACTATGACGATGAAGATGCACAGGCATTACCCGCTGAAGGGGGTAATGCGTAATGGAATTACTGATTCCCAGCAATCTGATCGAAAACTTCCATTTCCTGCGGCCGCTGTGGTTGTTGGCATTGATCCCTGCCCTGTTCTTTTTTGTCGCGATGTGGCGAGTCAACTCTGTGGTTACCGCCTGGGATAAAGCCATCGATAAAGCGCTGCTTCCCTATCTGCTGGACCGCAGCAAGAATGCTGCACAGCGCACGCCACTACTACTCCTGCTGGCTGCCTGGTCATTGTCCGTAATAGCGCTAGCCGGGCCAGTCTGGGAGCAACTGCCGCAGCCAGTGCAAAAACGAGAGGACGCCCTGGTTATCGTCATGGATCTTTCCCTTTCCATGTTCGCGCCCGATCACAGCCCTTCCCGCCTCGACCTGGCCAAACGCAAACTAAGGGATATTCTGGCGCTGCGCGAAGAAGGCCAGACAGCGCTGGTTGTGTATGCCGGTGATGCGCACACGGTGACACCACTGACTGACGATGTCGTCACCATTGCCGCCCTGGTGCCTTCACTGAGCCCCAATATAATGCCTTTGTTTGGCAGCAATCCTGCTGCCGCCCTGGATCTCGCCACAGGATTACTGGACGATGTCGAAGCGACTCGCGGCCGCATCCTGTTAATGACAGACGGCATTAACGGATTCAGTGAAGAGCAAATCCTGGCTGATCGCATGGCAGAAACTGATTATGAATTGTTGATCATGGGCATTGGCACAGAGGAAGGTGCTCCGATCCGAACCAGCGATGGCAGTTTCCTCACCGATGAAGCGGGCAATATGGTTGTCCCCACTTTAAACCGGAACGTTCTGCAGTCACTGGCCAATCGTAGCGGCGGTCGCTATCACGATATTCAGCTGGCGGATTCCGATCTTGCCTATCTGCTGTCCGACTTCGATCTACTGGATGACACCGAGCTAAGTGACGTGGAAGAAGAATTTGATGTCTGGTACGAAGCCGGCCCCTGGCTACTGATCTTGGTGCTGCCTTTGGCAGCGATGAGCTTTCGCCGTGGCTGGCTGTTTTCAATGGTCCTGTTGATAGGGTCAGGTGTCTTACTTCCCACCAAGCAGGCTCATGCCTTCGATTGGCGGGATCTATGGAAAACCAAGGACCAGCAGGCAGCAGAAGCATTTGACAACGAAGATCATGCCCTCGCCGCCACTTTGTTCGAACAGTCAGACTGGTCAGGCGCGGCCAACTATCGTGCAGAAAACTACGAGGCTGCTATCGCTTCCTTCAGCGCCATCGACACTCCTGACGGACACTATAATCGTGGGAATTCTCTGGCACTGAGTGGCAACTACATGGAAGCCATAGCGGCCTATGACACAGCCATCGCACTTGATCCTGCCCACGACGATGCTATCCATAATAAGGAAATCGTAGAGCAGCTATTGGAAGAGCAGGAATCGGAAAGCGGGGAGCAACAGGAAGGAGAGAATCAGGATCAGCAGTCTGAGCAAGACTCCCAGAACCAATCGGAAGACCAGGAGAACAGCGAGCAGCAGGATCAACAGAGCCAGGAAGGCAATGAAGACCAGCAGGAACAGGAACAACAGCAAAACCAGCCACCAGAAGATCAGGAAGGCTCGGAGTCCAATAGCGAACAAAATACGCCCAGTGAATCCACTAACGAAGAGTTCGAAGAGCAGCAATCGCTGGAGCAATGGTTGCGACGAATCGAAGACGATCCCGGCGAACTCCTGCGGCGCAAATTCCGCTACCAATACCGACAACGACAATTAAATGGCACCGCTAACAATGTGCCGAATGGGGGGCAAATCTGGTGAAGCGTTTCCTGTTCAGCCTTGCCCTCGCCCTTTTGGCTTCGACGAACCTGAGTTTCGCGCAAGAGATCGAAGTGTCCGTGGATCGCACGGAACTCGCCCGGGGTGAAACACTGACCTATACCATTCGGGTGTTCGATCAGCGACAAGGCATGCAATTGGATTTGACGCCGCTGACCGAAAATTTTGATGTGCTTGGCACCCGCACTTCCAGCCAGATTCGCAGTATAAATGGCAGCGTAGAATCCTGGACCGATTACATCGTCACTCTGTTCCCATTGACCGAGGGTGATCTTGAAATCCCATCCCTGACGATTAATAGCGTTGATACCGACCCTATCGCGATTTCGGTGGTGAACCAGGGCCCTCGCTCTAATCAATCAGCAGAAGAGCTTTTTCTCGAAGTCGAAGTGAATAAGGATTCGGTTTATGTGCAGGAGCAGCTGCTGTTCACCGTGCGACTGTTCTACACCATCAACGGTATCAGAAACCCACAGTTCACCGAGCTGGAGATGCCTGACACTGTTATTCAGTTAATTGGGTCTCCCAACCAGTATGAACGGCTAATCGATGGCGTACGCTATGGAGTGTATGAGAAACGCTATGTGATCTTTCCACAGCGAAGCGGCCCGCTGGAGATTCCTGACATTCTGTTTCGTGGTGAAGTCACCGATGGGTCCAGCAATTTCGTTTTTCGAAACCTGAACACGCGCCGAGTAACCGCCTTCATCGATGGTCTTACTATTGATGTTAAGGAAAGACCCGTAGCAGCACAAAACAACGACATCTGGTTACCCGTCACCAGCTTGACGCTGGAAGAGAGCTTTGACCGCGACATCAATAACCTGCAGGTTGGCGACTCTGTGGTTCGTACTATCACCATGGTTGCCGAAGGCCTAGACGGCGCTGTACTGCCCCCGTTTAGTGACAGCGAAATCGAAGGTGCCAATGTGTATCCAGACCCGGCGGAAATCGACCGTACCTTTGTCGAGGGTGAAATCGTAGGTACCCGTGTCGAACAATCCACTATCGTCGCAGTTCAGGACGGCAACATTGTGATTCCGGAAATTTCTATCCCCTGGTGGAATGTGGACACAGACCGACAGGAAGCTACTGTAGTACCGTCGACCCGCATTGCAGTAGCCGCCGTCGAAGGGGCCGTCCCATCGGAACAAATGGTGGCAAGCGAAGGTGATATAGAAGAATTGCTGTCAACTGTACCGGTTGTAGATCAAGACATGATTGATGCCCAGGCTCAGGCAGACTTCATTGAAGTGGATGCATTCTGGCTCAACGCCCTGATCACCCTGGCCTTTCTCATTGTGCTGTTTAGCATTTATCGCTTGGTGCTGGTGCCAAATCGACCGGCTATCCACGGGTTCTTTGCCGCCCAGCGAAGCCGTATTGCGGAGCACTACGATCCAGCCAACAACGAAGGTGTCGCCTTCGGCAATCTCAAACGGGCCTGCCGCACGAACGATATGGCCGAGATTCGCGAAGCACTCATCCTGTGGTGCGACCATTTTCTCGATTCACGGACAGTCGCCAGCATGGAAGACATTTTGCAGCAGCGGGAAGTACCCGAGTTGCATTCGTTTGCCACGGCGATTCAAGCGCAGTTGTTTAACGGTGGTACCAATGCCACTGGCTTCGATAGCGGAGAATTGCTAAACACTGCGACCACACTTCGTGCTGAAAAAGCGCGCGCCAGCAAAGCCATGGCGCAACATGAACGATACGCCCTGCCTCCACTCTACAAAACCTGATCACTGTGACCTCTTCACGATTGGTCTACAGCACCGGCGGTGACAATAGCTGCCCGGACTGTGGTAAGACCCTGCATAAGTGCCGCTGTGAACAAGCTCCGGGAAAATCAAGCTCCGACGGAGTGGTAAGACTGCAGCTGGAACGTAAAGGCCGTGGTGGCAAGCAGGTCACAGTGGTTACCGGCCTCGACTTTACTACAGAAAATCAGAAGCAGACCCTGAAAAAACTCAAGGCTTTGTGCGGTACCGGCGGTACTGCGAAACAGCAATCGCTGGAAATTCAGGGCGATCACAGAAACAAACTGAAACAGCATCTGGAAGCCCAGGGCTACCGGGTCAAAATCAGCGGCGCTTAGCTCAATCGCTGCCGCAGAGGCGACAGTACTGATTTTAATTGTCTGAAACAGGATTGCAGAGCAGCAAACTGTTGTCTATCAACGCCTGAATCTGCTGCTTGGTTGCGATAGCTAATCTGCACATAAAGATCTGTCAGCTCGGCCATCACCGTAGCCAGTTCCGGTTTACTGGCAACAACTCGATCTCGATAACTTAACGGCCCTTCACCCTTGCGCCGCTCCAGGCCAACTTTGGCTAATTCATCACTGATCCGGTTGTAGAGCCGGACAACCGGATCCTGCTGACCCCTGGGCTCGATACGGATGATAGTCATTCCCACACCAAGGATAACAATGCTTGCCAATGCAATGAGTAACAGCATCGCCTTCTGTTGCGTCACTTCGCCGAACAGTCGTTCAAACAACTCGAACTGCACTTCCTCATCATAATTAACGACGCGCCGATTCCATTCGTATTCGATCGCGTCGAGTCGCAGGCGTAATGTATTCACCCAATTGAATCGACCTACAGCCGCCAGCAACGATTCGTCCAGGAAGCCAGGATCATCCTGCAAGGCCGCCTCGACTCCCAGGCGGATGCGAGTTGGCGAAACTGCTGCAGTGGGATCAAAGCGCACCCACCCCTCACCTTCTAACCACACTTCATTCCAGGCATGGGCGTTGTATTGATAAACCATCATATAGTCTTCGAAGCGATTGTATTCCGCTCCCTGATAGCCAACGACTACGCGAGTAGGCACCCCTGCAGCACGCATTAGGAATCCAAAGGTACTGGCATAGTGTTCACAAAAACCCTGACGGGTATTAAAAAGGAAATCATCGATTCGGTTGTCGCCAAGCAGCTCTGGATTCAGGGTGTAATAGAACGGATTTTGCTGAAAGTGACTTAGCACAGCATTGACATAGTCCCGGTCACTATTAACTGAACTGCGTAGTTGTTGAGCAAATTCTCTGCTGCGTTCATTGCCCTGCTGCGGCACATCCAAATTACGCCGGCGCGCACTGTCCAGGAGTATCAAGTCAGTCTGACTGCTCATGTAGGACTGCATGTCGTAACTGATACGCTTGGCAATCAGGCCGTTATTAAACGCCTCAAAATTGCGACTCTGATAAATATTGCGGCTCAAGGGTTCAGCCAGATGCAGACCATAGATCCACGGTTGCTGGGTGGGTTCCTGAATAACATTGTAGGTTAGCGGCTCGCCACCCAGACGTACCCTGTCGCGCCAGGTAAACTGGAAGTTGGCGTATTCAGCCGCACCCGAATAAGCGGAGCGACCACGACGCCGGGTCCAGGTTTCCCCATCAAAGTTTTCCAGAACCAATCCACGCCAGTACAGATCCTCATGCAGTGGCGGCGGTCCGTTCTCAAACTGCACTCTAAACGCCAGCTCGTTGGATCTGCCCAGGGCACTGAGATCTCCTGGTGACATCTCATCACTGACCCCGGTGCGGCCCGCGCTGGTCTGTACCGGTACTGCCCACAAAGGCGCAATGCGTGGAAACACCAGAAACAACACGATTGTTAAGGGCACCGCTTGTGCGGCGATGCGCATGGCCATACGCCAGGTCGAACGATGATCTGCCTGCAGCGTTGAACGATTGAGGGCAATCATGGCGCCAATAATCACCATCACACAGAACGCGATGTAGATAGTGACCAGGACACTCTGAGAATACAGAAATGCCACCATACACATCAGAAACGAGAGGCAGATGACCACGTAGATATCTCGCTTATACCGCATCTCGATGAGTTTGAAGACAAAGCCCAGCGTGAGCAGGCTGGAGGCGCTTTCCAATCCAACTCCCAGATTGCGCATTTGCGAGACAGAAATGATGAGGGTAAAGACGACAACGGCAACCCGCATGGCTTTACCCGGGTAGTCCAGCCGCCCACTGAAAATGAGCAGTCGCCAGCCGACACAAAGCAACGCGACTGCGCTTAGCCAAAACGGCATGCGAATACTCTGCGGTATGATCACCAGTACCACTGACACCAATATCCACAGCAATGCAGCACGAGGAATCTGGTAGTTAATATCCATCAGTTTGCGCCAAATAATGCCAGTGCTTTCAACAACCGTGCCCTATGTTCCGGCCCCGCGCCTGGTGGAATTTCCACACCAGGCAGTTTGAGGCCATACGGGTTATTGCGTTTATCGAGTTGCAAGACACAATAACAGAGTCTGCTCAGTCTTTCCTCGGTTGAGAAACCGTAGAACATATCCCAGTCCAACCAGATCTTGCTGTCAACGTAGTCCACGAACTGCTTGACTTGCATGCCTTGCCCGCGGGCCACGTTTTTCCAGGCTACCTGCCTTAACGGGTCACCTGGCACGTAATCACGCAGACCATAGAAATCTTCACTCCCCTCTTTGCTGATAGCAGTGTCGTCACTGCCTCCACTGCCACTATTGAACTCGTCCATTCTGAACTTGATTGGCCGCGGATACACCAGACAGTGCAGGTTGAGATCCACAATACTCCAGGCACGTGCGAGTCCGAGCGGAAACGTTGAACTCACTCGCAGATAAGGGGCCTTGAAGTTGCCCCGTCGCGTTGCAGTGGTGAACACACGGATTTGTTCCTGATCCTGTTCCACCAGGTCTGCATGACTCAACGCCTCCGCTTCTTTACCGTTCAGGCCAGTGCGCCAACCCTGTTGAAAACAAATCTCCAGCGATTCATGGCTGCGTTTTGGCTTCCTCGTCAACAGCACGTTGAAACCGATTTCGTCGCCACAGAAAACCGCCTGGTTTGGCAGTGCGGAAAGCGTTAACTGATTCAGGTTATTGAAGGTATAAAGAATGCCTAATACAAACAGGCTTATCATGAGGAAAGCCAAACCAAAGGCGAGACTCACCGCATAGTTGATGGCGGCGATAAAGACCAGCCCAATGGCAAAGATAAACATTAAACCCTGCCGGGATGGCAAGATGTAAATAGTGCGTTGTTTGAGGGTGACACTATCAGCCGGATGGATGCGGCTCCGCATCCATTGATCTATTCGTTGATTCCAGCGTTGACGTAAGGTCATGGGTTAAGCAGCAAAATTAGCACCCCAGGGAATCCATTAAGCGAATCTCTAGCTGATCACGTCTACTTCGCTGAGCAGGCGTTGGACCAATGAACCACCGGTGTGACCATCCTCATCGGTGGCGGCCCGCAACCGATGTTCTACCACCGCGGGTAAAATGACTTGCACATCTTCCGGGACTACATGATCTCTGCCACACATCAATGCCCAGGTCTTAGCCGCCCGCATCATGGCCAGACTGCCACGGGGAGACAAGCCGTAATGGAAATCGTCCTTGCCCCGGGTATAAGCAACCAGGCGCTGCACATAGTCGAGCAAGGCCGGGCTCGCGTTAACCTCTGCAGATCTTTTGCGGAAGTTGGCAACATCCGCTGTACTGAGACATTGAGAAACCTCCTCAACCTTGTCCCATTCTGTGTTCATTTCCAGCAACTCCCGCTCTGCCCGTTGATCGGGATAGCCCAGACGCAAACGCATCAGAAACCGATCTAACTGGGATTCTGGTAACGGGTAGGTACCTGCCAGAGTAACCGGATTCTGGGTCGCGATGACGAAGAACGGTTCTGGCAATACACGAGTCTCCCCTTCGACCGTGACCTGTCGTTCCTCCATCGCTTCCAGCAGTGCACTTTGGGTTTTGGGCGTGGTGCGGTTGATCTCATCTGCCAGCACCAACTGGCTGAATATGGGACCGGGATGAAATTGAAACTGACCGCTGTTTTGATCGAAGATCGTGATACCCAATATATCAGCAGGCAATAGATCACTGGTGAACTGGATACGGGTGTATTCAAGACCCATGGCTTTTGCCAGCGCGTAAGACAGCGTTGTCTTACCCATGCCTGGCAAATCCTCAATCAGCAAATGACCTCCGGAAAACAAACAGCAGAGCGCCAGACGAATCTGGTGGCCCTTACCCAGCAATGCCTTGCTGACTTCACCTACGGTGCGATCAACCTGTTGCGAGAACTGGTTGTCCACTACCGGAGCCGATTGCTTATCCAGATCTACTGAAAACATAACCCTACTCTTTGACTTCTCAATCTCTGCCAGAAGCTGACGGCTCAGGCGTCGCTCTGCAAGTCTGCCACAAGATTGGACTGCCGCCGGCTGCTGCCTTTTTTGCGGGCAGATTTGGCCGCATCGTTACGCGCCAGTTCCAGGCGCTTCAGGTACATCTCATCCACGTCACCAGTGATGTAATTGCCATCGAAGACAGCACACTCGAATTTGCTTATTTCCGGATTACCCTCATGGGCAGCCGCAATAAGGTCTTCCAAGTCCTGATAAATGAGCCAGTCGGCGCCAATTAATCCTTCTACTTCCTCATCGGTTTTGCCTGCAGCAATCAACTCTGAAGCAACTGGCATGTCGATTCCATAGACATTGGGAAACCTTACCGCAGGAGCAGCAGAAGCAAAATACACCTTGTTGGCACCGGCGTCCCGCGCCATCTGGATTATCTGCCGACAAGTCGTCCCGCGCACGATTGAGTCGTCCACCAGTAACACGTTCTTGCCTTTGAACTCCAATTCGATGGCATTCAGTTTTTGCCGTACTGATTTCCGTCGTTGGCTCTGCCCGGGCATGATAAAGGTTCGACCGATATAGCGATTTTTGACGAAACCTTCACGGTATTTGATGCCCAGATGGTTGGCCAATTCCAGGGCAGAGGTCCTGCTGGTATCAGGAATAGGAATCACCACGTCGATGTCATGATCCGGCCTCAGACGTTTTACTTTTTCTGCAAGCCGCTGCCCCATTCGCAGTCGTGCCTTGTAAACAGAAATGCTGTCCATCAAGGAATCAGGTCTCGCAAAGTAAACATGTTCAAAAATACAGGGAGTGTGCTCACCAGGTTCTGTGCACAGCTTGGTATGCAGACTACCGTGCACATCAATGTAAACCGCTTCACCAGGTGCCACGTCTCTTTCTACTGTGAAGCCCTGGGAATCCAGGGCGACACTCTCGGAAGCGATCATGTATTCCCTGCCCTGATCGGTATCGCGATAGCCGAACACCAGAGGCCGAATACCATTTCGATCTCTGAATCCGACGATGCCGTAGCCTGTGATCATCACAATCGCCGCATAGCCGCCACGACAACGCTTATGCACACCGCACACCGCAGCAAACAAATCTTCCGGGGCCGGTTCCATCTTGTTCTGCCGCTGCAACTCGTGGGCAAAGATGTTGAGCAGAACTTCGGAATCAGAATCGGTATTGATATGGCGCAGGTCGGTTTTGTAGAGGGAGCGACTAAGTTCCTGGGTATTGGTCAGGTTGCCATTATGAGCCAGAGACAAGCCATAGGGTGTATTCACGTAAAAAGGTTGCGCCAGGGCCGGGCCAGAACTGCCGGCGGTCGGATAACGCACATGTCCGATACCCATCTGGCCGGTAAGACGACGCATGTGTCGGGTGCGAAACACGTCCTTCACCAGACCGTTGTCTTTGCGCAAATTGAGCTTCCCATTGTCGCTGGTCATGATGCCGGCGGCGTCCTGCCCCCGATGCTGTAGCACGGTCAAGGTGTCATAGAGACATACACCTACATTCTCGTGAGCTACTACTCCAACCAATCCACACATAGACTCTGGCCTCTTTTGTTCGATCCCTTCAGAGAGCAGGATCGAGACTATTCACATCCCCAATAAAAATCTGCGACTGTTCAATCATCACCATGCCATAAGGAATCAGTGTTGATTGTTGCCACCACTCAGTTTCCGACACAAACACATTCAATATAAATAGAATCACCAACACGATGACCGTGCCCCGCGCGACTCCAAACACAGCGCCCAGCAATTTGTCGAAAAACTTCAGGCCGGTGATAGTGAGCACCTTGGCCATAAAATGGTTGATCAAAGTTCCTGTCAGTATTACCGCGACGAATAAGACACAAAACGCCGTTACATAGCGGATCGAACTGCTCTCGATCAATCCTGTAAGCATGCCCGCGAAGGGCTCACTGTACAGGCGTGCCACGACTAAAGCTGCGATCCAGCTCAACAAAGACAAAACTTCTTTGATGAAACCACGCCACAACCCAAAGGCCGCGGAAATCCCTATCACTATCAAAATAGCGGTATCGACTTGATTCATGCCGTGCCTGCTGAAATCAGTCCTCAATCCGATAGCGCACGACCATACCTGCTAATTGAAAACGTGCTTGTAATTCTTGCTGATAGCTCTCAACCCGCGCCCGATCCAACCAGGGGCCCACAAACACGCCGGTGAGATTCCCCTGATCGCTGACGATGGCCCGGGTATAGGCCCGGTAGCCAGCATCCTGCAACCTGGCCAGCAAATTATCAGCGTTGGCAGCATCTGAAAATGA
>JAKSCP010000386.1 GCA_022360535.1 Pseudomonadales bacterium
CGGAGATAAATGTGCTTGTTGATGGGCTCATCAAAACTGCAATACTGCTGGTAGCAACGCTCTACCTGCTCATCGATAGACTCGTAGACTGGCGGCAACAGCCCAATCAGATTAAAAGCAAGTCGTTCCTCGGCGGAAAAAGCCGATCCTTTGTTGAGCAGGGGTGTTTCGAGCAGGGATGGTCCTGCATAAGAAATGTAGATGGGTTTGGGATGAGACATAGGGACTAAATCGTTAAGGAAAGCCTGAAGAGCAATTTTGATTGCTTAGTTTAGCTGGAATCAAGTCAAGATGCTTGACTCTGAGCCTCTGCTATTGCGTTGTAGTGCACAAAAAATTCAACACCGCTAAACAGGATTAAAGCATCGCCTAACAACTCAACACTCTCTTCAACTGCATTTTTGACGTTCCGGCGATAGCCCTCTTCCATGATCGTCATCCACAACTCTTCGTTGCCAATGAGCCGTGAAAACAAAAAGGTGGTGAGAAACCCCGCCATGAACAACCCGAAGCTATAGGATCCCACATGTATGCGGACTTCTGCTGTGAGCTGGCTCCAGTTCTTGCGTGCCTGATAGACCATGACGAGCAACACCAAAGTCACCAGCACTTGCCAGGTTCCGGTTCCAATATTCTGCTCTAGCAGGGCATCGAGTTCACGGATGAAGCAAAGCAGGAAGAAGCCGGCAAACATGCGGGCCAAAATGTTTGCCTGACTCAGTTTGTAGGACATCGCGAACATGCCCAGAGCAAGCACTAGAAAAATGGCTTCCTGAGCGAGTTCAGTGTAGGAATCTTCGTAGAATTTTTCTTCACCAGCGCGGGCATCAATTGCGACAACTGCCATCAGCGCCGCCAGACACAACATGTAGATTATTATGCGGATTAGAAATCCGCGGTGTTCACGAAGCATTTTTCTTTCCTGACTCCATTCCTGGTCTCATTCCTTATCACACTCCTGGCGCGAAATCCTTTAGCGAGCGCCAGCCGCATCCATCAACTATCGGCGTCAATGACAACTTTACAATGCCTGACGTAAATTGGTGAACCCTTTAAAGTGACCGGCCTTGATTCTAATTCATTTCCATAACAATCCTGAAAGGATTCGCCGAGAAGGTCTTCAGGAAAGTCGGCGTCCGGCCCATGTCGCCAGCACATCGCCAGACGTTCCCCGTTTTGGCGCTGCAATAACACGCGATACTCTCCGTGGTTGTCTTTCACTTGCTGAGGCCAGGCTGCGCTCGACACTTCTGCATCGGCCAGCAGACTAATGAAATGCTTAAGTGCATGGTAAGCGGGCCGCAACCGGAGGACCCCTGTCTCGTCCCGATCAATCAGCCCATATCCTGGGGCCACCAACCGCCACCAATACACACGGTCTACCAAACCGGAACAGAGAGCAAGCGCCAAATAGCGCAACATAAACGCCGCATAAGTCTCTTCATCCACACCACTGTCATGCAGACTCGCTGGATCAGCATTGCGATAGGCAAACGGTGTGGTTACCGGAGAGTGGATACCCGTCCCAAGCAATGGCCAATTGACTTCCGATACCACGACACGCTCGACTCCACGCCCGGTGGTTTTGGCAACTGACTTTGCCAGCGCAAATTTCTCTAAGGCACTGAATCCATTTTGTTCGTTCTCTGGTGCGCCACGACGGTCCACGTAGAGGTGATGCGACATGGCGGCCATGGGCACCGATTGTGGCCATTGCTTTAAGGCCGAGATTAAAAACGGATACTCAAAATCGATTGTTGCCGGACCGAGTATGTCGAGTCCCGGATACGTGCGAGCGATGTGCTCCAGACAACCGTAAAACCGGTGCAATTCCGGGAAACTCCAGATTCCCCATTTCACACGATTCACTGCATGGCCAAACTCTATGGCCTCCAGGTCAGTACCGATTTCCTCCAAAGTACTGAGAATAAAGCTATGCCATGCTCCTGGCTCAAGAACTGCTTGCCTGTCCTGCACGAAGGCCGCAGTCACTTTGCGACCTGAGGAACACAGTTGTTTTACTAACTGTTGTTGGAAGACTCGTTTCGATGCGCTTTCATGATGGTTAAATCGAACGAGCACCGGAATCGTACCCAGGCCATCGAGCAATTCCAGTTCTTGTTCCAACGACTGCTGATCCGGTTCCAACGCAATAGCAACCCGACCAGCCAATGCGATACCGTCGCTAAACGCGGTGGCTTTTGCTCGTTTGTATTCTCGCCATACCACCGGTAAGGCAGCCAACGTATCAAAAAACATTTTGCCTGATCTGCCAGCAGGGTATTGTTGTGAACGCTCCCGGCGATCCAGCGCAGCCAGCGCCTGATCTGATGTGTCGTCCCAAATCCAGATATCTCTCGGAGACGGAAAAAAGTCAGTTGCAGGCAATGCTCTGGACTCTCGCTCTATTCGCGCCTCTCGAATGGGGTGCCGGAGGTTTCTCGTCTGCTGCCTGCGTCTAAACCTGGCTTGGTGGCGTCGAACAGATTTCAATAAAGGCACTGGCGCAGGAGAACCCCAATACATGTCCAGAAACATCAGCATTAAATTGGAGGGGATGTTCAAACGTGCCAGATCCTGACCCCTTTGTTGCAATGTGACCTCAGAAACCAGACGCCCTCTGTTGAGATCAATGATCCCGCATGTAGTCCAGCGACGGTCAGAACTGGCTTGCAGGAGAATATTTTGATTCCCCAAATCAAAGTGCAAAAACCCGGCGTCATGCATAGTTCGGCACTGTAAGGCAACATCATTCAATAGCGCCATGAATTCGCTACTGGTTCCCTGCTTGTGCAGCAAATGCAGTAATGCCTGATTAAAACTCACAGTACTGTCTTGAAACACCGACAGGTAATAGCTCTCAAGTAAGCGGCTACCCTGTCTTCGCTCAACGAAGGCGATAGGTTCTGGTGTTGCGACGTTCTGGTGCTGTAAATGTAAGGCCGCTTCGAACGAACGTTGGGCTTTAGAATTCCTGCCGTGCAAATCGAACCAATCTTTGAGCGCTGATTGCCGACCGAAACTCTTTACCAATACTGAGAGAGTGTCCGGCCCATTGCCAATAGTGACATGAACATTTCTATTGCGCCCACCGGCGATTAACTTTGCATCGCTGCCTGAAATAATAGCTGCAATGTTCGGCAGAGACTCAAGTAGTACCGTAGTGTGGAACTCTGCGTTTATCGCTCCGCTATAGTTACCGTCAGCGAATTCAATGCTAGAGGATAGCGAATTGTCGTCTCGAGATGCCACGTGCAGATCCGGCCGGTTTCAGGCGACGCGACGCATTAAGAAATAGCCAACAACAGCACAAAGTGCAATCGGGGTCATCACCGCCATTAGAGGACTCAAGCCATAAATCAGACTTACCGGCTCCATCATACGCTGCACAGTGGTAAATGCGATCCCTATGGAAAGTGCGATGAAAACCCGGTAACCCATGGTTGCTTCACGCAATGGGCCGAAGACAAAGGACACAGCCAATACAACCAGTGCCAAAGTGGAAAGCGGCTGCAGTATTTTTTTCCAGAACGCCAGGAAATAAACTGAACTATCAAGCCCCTCTGACTGGAAGAACTGGGCGAAGCGGTACAGTCCGGAAATGGACTGCTTGTCTGGCTCAACTAACAAGACGCTCAACAATTCTGGCGACAAATCTGCCACCCAATCTTCTTGCAGGTAGGAACTGGTCGTAATGCGTGTGCCGGCAAACAGACTTTGTTGCACATTACTCATGAGCCAGTAAGGTTCACCACCCTCGTCCACATATTCGGCTGCCTCTGCAAAGCTGGCAGAAACCAATTGCCGGTTGTCATCAATAGTGTAGCGGCTGACCCCAAACAGCTGCTCGCCGCCAGGAGCTATTGCATTGATATGAATGAAGTCATTGCCAATCTTGCGCCAGGTGCCCGCCTCTGAGTTGATGGAGCTGGTGCCGCTGAGTTGGATCGCCTTGTTGCTATTTGCAACTTGTTCCAGTGGCGGTGAGACATACTCTCCGATTATCAGACTCAACACCATCACCAGCAGTGCTGGCTTCAGGACGGCGGTTACGATGCGCCATTTATGAACTCCGGCAGTCTGCATCACCACGAGCTCGTTGTTGGATGCCAGAATTCCGAGACCAAAAATCGTTCCTCCAAGCGCAGCAAATGGAAACAGTTCGTAGATACTGGTGGGAGTAGTCATCGCCACAAATGCCAGGGCGTTGCCAACCGTATAGTTGCTGCCAGATTCCCCCAGCTCATCGATAAGCGAGAAGATGAGGTCCAGCGAAACGATCACACCCAACACGACGCCGATGGACATCAGTACAGCAATTCGAACGTGCCGATCCAAAAGATCCATCAGGCAGATCTCCATCGATTAAGCGTTCGAGTTATGCTGGCGTTATAGGCTGCCACTCCGGCACCGATGAAAAGCAAATGTATCCACCACAATCCAAAACTGGGATTCAACTCTCCTTCTGCTATTAGATCGCGACAGAATTCCAGGGAGACAAAGTAGGCGACGTAGAGCAAAGCTGCCGGGAATAACTTGCTGTACCTGCCCTGTCTCGGATTAACTCTGCTCATTGGCACAGCAATCAAGCTAATGACTGGAATCAATAACAAAGTCGAGAGTCGCCACTGCAATTCTGCCTGGTGAGCCAGCTCGCTGGACCCCAGCAGGCTGGTGGTTGGCAGTGTGGATTCTTCCAATACTGCTTCGAACTCTTCCGGCGCTGGCAGCAAAATGGCCTGTCGATCGAACTGACCGATAGTGAAACCACCCTGCCCCGGCGAGCCGTCGTACTGCAGCACATTGTCCAGACGCATAAAGCGCGCGCCCGTCTCGCTGTCTATTTCCGGTCGGGCTGTGTCCGCCAATAGTATCCTGGGAGGCTCACCCGCCTCTTGACCATCCGGAGTCAGCGCCACAAATACATTATGTAGTTCTCTGCCTTCTGCTGCTGCATCCTGAATACGTTCAGCATAGGTAGTGCGCTCGCCGGCACCAAAGGTCTGAAACTGGCCGGCGACAATCAAATCGATTTCAGTTAATTGATTTTGCGTTAGTTTGAGCTCTTCCCCCTTCCGCAAACCAAGCGGCGCCAGATACAGGCTAATAGAAGCCACCAAAATCATGATCAGTGAAGTTGCCCCGGCTGTATTTAATAGCAGTCGTTTCTGACTAACCCCAGAGCCCATCAGAATAACCATTTCGTTGTCGGCATACATGCGGCCGTAAGCCAG
>JAKSCP010000222.1 GCA_022360535.1 Pseudomonadales bacterium
GGGGACGTCCATGTCTCGAGTCTATGAAGCTGACTTCTTCAGCGTAGGTGCCTGGTTGCTGCAGTACGTCATCGTTGATCAGCGCTTCATGCCAATCTTTGCGATGTTGTTCGGAGCGGGATTCTTGATTCTCTCGGAAGGCCGGGAGAACACACCAGGTTTCAAAACATATATCTTTCGTCGTATGGGTGTGTTGCTTCTTATAGGTATAGCCCATGCTTATTTAATCTGGCCAGGGGACATACTGATTAACTACGCAATCTGTGGTCCATTGCTGCTTCTTTTCTATCGACTTTCTCCAACCCGGCTTTTTGGCTTTGCCATCGCGTTCAAGTTGCTGCACCTGGCAATACTTCAGTGGCCAATCATCTATGATGCGACTTTTCATCGATTGCTGTTTGCCTGGTGGTTAGAGATTGGCGATGCGCCGATGACTGAAGCGGCAGCTTATGCCGGTAGTTACTCGGACCTGCTTCGATACAATTTCTGGCGTAATCAGTTCATCCAGTGGACGGCGATGCTGGACTATCGGGTATGGAACGCGCTTTCGTTCATGCTGGTTGGCATGGCCTTGTATAAACTCAATGTGTTAAGTGGTGCGGTACCTAACATCATTTATCGTCGCACGTTAATTGTTTCTCTAATTGCCGGAACTCCTTTTCTGATTTACGGCATAGTTGGGCGGATTGGTGCAGACGACAGCGTTGGAGCCTATTTTGGTTTTCAGCAAGATCTGCCTTTAACCTTCTTTTCCCACAATGTCGGCACAGCGGTTACTTCCTTCGCAATGCTGTCAGTGTTGCTGCTTTGGTATAACGCGAGGCCTACATCGAGAGTTGTCAGCATGTTGCGTTCAGTCGGCCGCATGGCCCTGTCCAATTACGTGATGCAGTCACTTATATTTTTCGTCATTTTTGCCGTGTTGGAATGGGTGCCCTATGACAGTCTTGATCCAGACGAACGCCTGGTATGGGCAATCTTTATCTGGGCATTTCAAATAGGATTCAGCGTGATGTGGTTGAGGTTGTTTTCTATGGGGCCGCTTGAATCATTGTGGCGCCGACTCGCAGGGGCTGGGCCAGCACGCATCCCATGAGTGTAAAAACTGGTTGTACGCACAGTGCTTGTTTTCAATTTAGTCGTTGTGAAATCCTGAGGCTACTTCAGAGCGACTTTCAAAAACTTGATTCGTGAGAGCAGAAAGAAGTCCAGCGCGATCAGCCCGATCAAAGTCACCGCTACCAATGGGAAGAGCAGTGAAGTCAGTACCATGGCAAAGAAGGCGGCGCGCCAGACCCGTTGATCCTGAGGCAGTGGCGGTGGTTGCAACCTGAAGTTTCCGCCTGGTCGTCGCTGCCACCACATAACGACTCCGGATACCGCTAACAGGATGAAAGAGAGGCAGAATGCGGCGTTGATCAACAAATTGATGACACCCAGATCACCTTGATGCACAGGTATGCTGGTCGCCATGACCTTGCCAAGGATAGAGTAATCACGGAAAAGAATGTTTCCCAGAATGTTTCCTGTTTCCTGATCAATGTGGACAATCCTGTCTTGTCGTGGATCGCTTATGTCGCCACTCTGGGTCACAGCGGCCACAGTCCATACTTGCGTGGCATCGGTAGGGATAGAAACTCTGAAATTGGTAAACCCGTTGTCGTAGGCAAAAGCAACCACTGAATCCAGACTAATGCCCTGACCTGGATCTATACCTGGAAGTCCTTCCTGCGATCCAGAACTGGGCAGAGGTGTTTGCTCGACACCCCAGGGCATGTCGTGATGGCCTTGCATGTTCAGGCTATCATGGGTTTCGTTTGCGAGTGGTGCTTGAAATTGCTCGCCGGGTAAAGAGCTAAAAGCCTGAGTGAATCGCTCTCCCCAGACCAGTGTCCAGGTCAGGCCGGACAACAAGAAGAAAAGTAAAACAAGAGAAGCCCAGGAACCGATAAGAATGTGCAAGTTGCGCCACAGTGCGCGGCCACGCCCCATTCTCTTAGGCACCGCCAGTGCCTCCCGCCAGGATTTGTCACCTCTGGGCCACCACATATACAGGCCGCTGAAAGTCAGTAATACAGCAAAGCCAGCGGCAATTTCTATCATGTAGTCGCCAATGTCGCCCATGAGAAAAGTGCCGTGGATTTCCAATGCCCAGTTATAGAGAGTGGAATTTGGATCTAATTCACCGAGGACGTTTCCGGTATAGGGATCTACATAGACGCTAATGGTTGGTAGCTCCCAGTGAGCCATGTGCTCACCTCCCATGTTGCCATGGGGGAGCACGGAAAAATGACTGCTTCGGTCTGCGGCGCGAGGCGGCGTATATACGACAACATCTGAGTGGGGACTGAATTCCTGGACTGCCGCAAGCTGCTGTGAGGGTGTCAGGATAGTCCCGCCGGGAGAGACAAAATAGCGGTCCTGGTACTGTATGTTTTCCAGCGGGCCGCTGACCAGCATGATAAGGCCGGTGACTGCGAGCATGACGAGAAAAGCAAACACGTATAGCCCGGCATAGAAATGCCAGCGCCAGATTGCCCGATATAATCCGGCTTTGTGTTCGCTAGAGGACATATCGCTCATTGGATTTACCTTTTAACTACGATTCGATAACCGTACTAGAAGCTGTAGGCTACACCGACAGACATTAGCCGCGGATTCCCAGGACGGAATACGCCGGTAGGGGCCCAGACCGGCGCTGACGCCGAATTGACGAAATCATCATCTAGCAGGTTCAGTACTTTGGCATTGAAAGACACACCAGATGACATTGCGTAGTCGAGCCGCAAATTCACAATTTGTTCAGCTTCCTTGGTCGTGGTGTTGGTCTCATTCATGTACCACTCGCCCACATGTTGCACTTCCAGCTCGGCTTGCAGACCGTTGATTATGCGCGGCTGATAGTTCAGACGAATGTTGCCCAGGTTGTCAGGCGATCCCACCAGTCGCAATCCATCGACAGGGCTGGACTCATTGGCAAACTTTTGCGTGACCCGGTTGAGCATCTGAGATGCTGCGACGGTAATAGCCCACTCTTCGTTGAGTTGAGCCTCCAGCCCCAGTTCCACGCCTTGGTACTCTTCCTCGCCACCATTGACGGAGATATTGCCTGCTGGTGATTCTACGCCAGTAACGATTCCACCTTCTGCAACCATGTGGTACACCGCTGCATTGAAGCTAACGCTGTCGCTAAGGTAGCCTCGGTATCCCACTTCGTAGCTGTCGAGCAGTTCCGGTTCCAATGTGAACTCAGCCTGATTCGGTGCAAGCACGTAGAGATCCCCTTCATCCGGGATTCGAAATCCCTTGGCGTATCGAAAGTAGGCATTGTGGTAGTCTGAAATTCTGTAATTA
>JAKSCP010000464.1 GCA_022360535.1 Pseudomonadales bacterium
AATAAGCTGGGCGTGGATAATGACCGACCGGTGATCAGGCATTTCTTCGGCGCTCACGGCCTGGTCCACACCATCAATCATCAACTCAATAGCCGCATCACCGTTAGCATGCACCAATACAGGCATGCCTCGCTCAATCAATGGCCCGATTCGATCTCGCCAGGCCTGGGGATCGTAACTGGGATAGGCTACATAGTTAGCCGCCGCTCCCCGTGGCCCGGCGGTATATGGCATGGACATCCAGGCGGTGCGACCCTGCGGAGAGCCATCCAGCGTGAATTTAACGCCGCCGTTGCGCACTCCACCAACGTAGTCGGTGTCATAGGAGACTGCGGCCAGCTGTTCATCAGAGATGGGATTCGCCATCACAAATGTCACGATATCTGCTGCAAATTCTTCCCGTCGTCCCTCTGCCTTGAGCATCTCGACGTAGTCTGTGCTCACATTGCTGTCCTGAATGGTGGTGATGCCATAACTGGCATAGATATCAACTGCTTCCCGCCGTAGCTCGCTCTGCCTTTGCGCGCTGAGTAGTTCACCGGTGCCTGGAAAAAACTGCATCGCCGTCTCTTCCATGACCCCATCAGGCTCTCTGGAACCTGCCCGACGCCGAATGATGCCACCCTCCGGATCTTCCGTTAGTTCGCTGACGCCCGCTTGTGCCAGCGCCATCGAATTAGCCGCTAACAAATGGCCCGATACGTGTCTGATGACAATCGGATGCTCAGTACTGGCACGATCGAGATCATATTTGGTGGGATGACGCTGCTCATCCAATAATGAATCGTCGTAACCGAAACCGTAGATCAGTTGCCCATCGGGAATCTGCATCTCTTCAATTCTCAGACGTATCTTGAGAACGATGTCATCGATACCGGTGACATTACCCACGGGAGGTGATGACAGGTCGAGCAAATCGAGATAACGGGAAACGCCGGCAAAATGGCCGTGGGCATCGATGAATCCAGGTAGCAGTGCGCGCTCACCGAGTTCAACCACACGGGTCTCGCTCCCAGCTAATTCCCGTATCTCGGATTCAGCACCGGTAGCAATAATACGATCATCGCGAATAGCCACAGCATTAACCTGGGAATCATCCATGGTGATGATGTTGTCCCCGATGAAAATCATGTCCGCGTCTTGCGCGACTGACTGCCCGAGCGACAGGGATGCGATCAGCGCTGAACCAATCGTAAGCAATTGTCGCAACCAGCTTTTCAAAACGTCTCTCCTCGTCCCTCAGTCTTCATCCGTTACTGCTTGCTACTTGTCAGTGTAACGTTTTAGATCAGAACGCCAATCTTGCTGCAATAACATCAGCAATTCGTCCATGGTTTGAAATCTGTCACCGGGATCCTTGCTCAAACACTTCATTGCCAAATCATTCAAAAGTCTGGGTACGTGCTGCCTGGTCACGTCCTTGTGTTCCGCAGGTGTGTCCGACTGCACCGACTCGATGACTTCGTGCAGTTTCTCACCGCTGGCGCTGGTTTCCCCGCACAGGATTTCGTAAAGCACAGCACCGAGGCTGTACACATCCGTGCGGTGGTCAATGTTCGGGTCTTTCTGAATCTGTTCCGGCGACATGTAATGTGCCGTACCTTGCGCCGCACCTTGCCCGGTAAGGGTAATATCTTTTATTGGAGCTGGTTTGGGTTCACCCTCGTTAGCATTGCTGCCATCGGGGTGCCAGACCTTGGCCAACCCCCAATCCAGTAACAGCACCTCACCATAGGGTCCTGCCAGGATATTCTCTGGCTTGATGTCTCGATGAGCCACGCCATGGGTGTGTGCATATTGCAGTGCATTGGCAACCTGCAATACCAACTCCATGAGCTGGGTCAGATCGTAGCGCTCTCGGTAGTTAAGCAGCTCACGCAGAGTGTAACCATGCACTAACTTCATGGTGAAGTACGGATGACCGCGACTGTCGCGCCCCAATTCATAGGTGGGAATGGTATTAGGGTGCTGTAGCATCGCCGAGACCCTGGCTTCCCGGATCAATCGTTGTTGTTCTACCTCATCATCGGCAAACTCTGGCTTAAGGGTTTTGTAACAAATGAAACGAGAAAGATGCAGATCCTTGCAGGACTTAATTAAGGACTTACCGCCCTTGGCAATGGTGCTGAAGAAAGCATAGCGCGTGCGCGGATCGATTTTCTCCGGCAAGGGCTTGTCAGTTTCTTCCAGAAATACTGAACTGTAACTTTTGGGAGGTTCTGGGAAGTCGAGCATAGGTCTTTGCTAATTCGAATCAGTACTGGCGGTTTAAGTAGCCACGGACAAGGTAGCATTGTATGCCGCAGGATTGCCATGACAATCCGCTGTCACAGCCAGCCTTTGGGATTCCGCGTATAATAGCGCCCCTCGATCTTACACCGCACTCGATCAACACTTGATACCTAACGAAAGGATTACCCATGCCAGCTGAGATTAGTTCCCGCGTATTCGAAACTGAATTCCACGTTCGTTACGCAGAAACCGATGCCATGGGGGTGGTACATCATGCCAACTACCTGGTTTACTTCGAGGAAGGCCGCAGCCACTACATGCGTGAAATAGGCAGCAACTACGCCCACATAGAAGCCAGCGGTTATCAGCTGCCTGTTACCGAAGCCTCGGTACGCTATGTAGGCAGCCGTCGCTACGGTGAGCGCCTGAGAATCCGCACCTGGATAGAAGAAAATCGCAGTCGTCGCGTGAGTTTTGCCTACGAGGTAGTCGATCCTGAAGATGGTACAGTTTTAGTGACTGGAATTACTCGCCATGTCTGGACCGACGGCAATGGACAGGTGGTGCGTGTACCGGAGTCCTGGAAAAAACTTTTCTAACCCAACAAAACTATTCTTATGATTCGCCAGTTCAACAAATTATTCGCGACCATCTTAATGGGACTAATGTGTGGAGGCTTATTGCCACAACTTAACGCGCAATCAGACGTACTGCTGAATAATGTCAGCTTTGAAGACGTGATGTCGCTGCCTACCTACACTCCTGCCGCCACACTTTCTTATGGCGACGATCAGTTTCAATTCGGCAAGTTATGGTTACCAAACCGCGCACATCAGCAGCCACCGCTGGTGGTGCTCATTCACGGCGGCTGCTGGCTGA
>JAKSCP010000296.1 GCA_022360535.1 Pseudomonadales bacterium
CTGCGGCACGGCGTGCGCGTCTATACCGGCGAGAGAGAGCGGATCTCAATCGCCATGAATATAGACGCAAGAAGAATTTCCTAAACCGGCCTAACCCATGCTTGTTGCGCGTTTGAAGCGATAGCGCAGGAAAGGATTCAATAAGCGAGCCAGGCCACTGGTGAATGTTAGTGGGCTGTCCAGCACGGCAAAGCACAGACACCCTTCCTCACTGGCTGGCTGGTGGGTATGACTCTTATCACGCACGACGAAATCTGACTTCTCATACTTGCCCATCTCATCCGAAAAGCTGCCATCGAGCACCAGGGTTACTTCAGTTCCCTGATGCTTGTGCACAGGTACCTGGCTGCCTGGTTTCATGTAGAGAAATTCACACTGAGTTTGGTCATCAAGAGTGACCGAGGCTTGATTAATACCGCCGGCCAGTTTTTTCCAAACCAGGCCCTTGGATGCGACTTTCGCCAAAACCTTTGGCAGTTTCACACTGTGGTCCAGCATATGGATTTCTGATACAGAATCATCTTCCAGAACTCGTTCCCGCTGTTGAGGTTGGCTGGTGATATCGGCTACCAGGTGCGAGAAATTCGGCGCTGATATTGAGTCGTCTTTGTCCGTCTCAACCGATTCCGTTGACTTTAGCCATTCCACTGTCGCCTGAGCTTCCAGTTTGCTGGTCTTCTCACGGCACATAGCACATTGCTCTATGTGAGCAGAAATCACTACGTTCATCCCGGGGGACAAGGTGCCGTTGGCGAATCCGATCAGTAGCTCTTCAGCAGGATGAAATTTAACTTGAGCATTCATTCTTCTGTTCCGAGTAGTTGTCTAAGCTTGCCCATGCCCAGTCGCAGTCTGGATTTCAATGTTCCCAAAGGAATATTGAGTGCCGCTGCCGCTTCTTCATGGGTGCGATCATAAATGTAAATCTGTTCAACCACCGCTCGCTGTGGTGCGGGCAATTGGTCGTAATAGCGCTCTATCTTCTCCACCTCAGCTTCCAGGCTGCCCTGCTCCTCATGCACAAACTGACTATCCAGCTCACCCTCAGGTGGCCAGATATCGTCAGCGCTCACTGTGGCGGGCTGACGCTTCATCTTGCGCAATATGTCGAAACAGCGATTCCGGGTAAGCGTAAAGATCCAACTCTGAGCAGACCCTCGATCCAGGTCATACAACGGAGCTTTTTGCCATACGGTCAGCATTGCTTCCTGAACCAGATCATTAGCCAATTGCTCGTTTCGAGTCAGCTTCACGCCCATGGCGTAAATCCTTGACGCGAAACGGCCAAATAGCAGATTAAAGGCTGCCGTGTCCTGATGATTACCTACGGCAATCAGCAATGACTCGTCGCTGTCCTGTTCAACAGTGCTTTCCGCGTCACTTACCGCATCATCCATCGTGCTTGTCCGTGCGGGTCTGTTGTCCTTTGCGACCGAGGCCATTTGAAAGCTGCCCATAGTAGGAGCCAAAGTGGTCATAGAAGCCAAATACGCAGTGTTTTTGGCGCTGGATCACTGAGGTCCCGAGTTTTGTTAAAGTGATCCAAACACTAGCAGAAGCCGTAATGCTGGGAAACCTCCCTAGGTCCGATTTTGACAGCATGACACCGACCCCCGAGCTAAAAACGGCGCAGAATCTCACCAGTGCCGAATACCTGGCCCAGCGCGTGAAAGAGGCTTACCAGACCTTGGCTAACGACAAGATGGCCGACGTCGAATCCCTGTACACCAGCGACGTGTATTTCGAGGATCCTTCCCACGCAGTTCAGGGGAAGGCTGCGCTGGTAAGTTACTTCGCCAAGATGTTTAAAAACATCGACAGGTGTTCCTTCAAGTTCCATTCGACGATTACCGATGGCAGCAATGTGTGCCTGACCTGGACCATGTTTCTCAACCACCCCAAACTGCGCGGTGGCGATACCATTCGAGTCGAAGGGGCGAGCTACCTGAAAACCCGCAATGGCAAGATTTACTACCACCGGGACTACTTCGACATGGGGGCAATGCTGTATGAGCATTTGCCATTGCTGGGAAGAATCATCCTCAAGCTCAAACAGCGTTTGGGGCAATGAACATACTCATTACCGGTGCCACTTCCGGTATTGGCCAACAACTTGCCATCGACTACCTCAACGAAGGGCACATCGTTTATTGCTGCGGCAGAAACCTTGCTGCTCTAGCGACACTTAGCAATCGCTTTCCCGTACTAGCCCAAAATCTGAGCTTCGACATCCAGGATTTAGAGGACTGTCGCAGAGCGCTCGGTGAGTTACCGGAATTGGATTTGGTAATTCTCAATGCAGGTACCTGTGAATACATCGATGCATCACAATTCGATGCGGCCAGCTTCGAGCGGGTCGTGCGCATCAATCTGATTGGTATGGCGAACTGCCTGGAATGTCTGATTTCAAAAATAGCAGCAGGCGGATCTCTGTCGCTTATGGGAAGCAGTTCCAGCTATGTCCCTCTGCCACGCGCGGAAGCTTATGGTGCATCTAAAGCGGCCACTGAGTATCTGGCTAAAACTCTTAGCATCTCCTTAAAGAAGCAAAGCATCAAAGTCAGTTACATTGCACCTGGCTTTGTGGAGACGCCGCTCACAGACCTGAACGATTTCCCCATGCCTATGCGAGTAGGTGTTGAATTTGCTTCAGATCGAATCCGCAAAGGCATTGCACGCGGTAAATCCGAAATCCATTTTCCTAAACTCTTTACCGGCCTGCTCAAAACACTGGGCCTTCTCCCCTTCGCCCTGCAGAAACGACTATTGGCGAAAACCCTAACGAACTAGCCCGTAAGCCTCAGATCGATTCGCGGATAAGAAGACTATGTCAGCACAACGTATCGCCATTATTGGTAGCGGCATTTCGGGTTTGACTGCAGCACATCTTCTCTCGCGTCAGCATCAGGTGACCGTCTTTGAAGCCAATGACTACATTGGAGGTCATACCCACACCGTACCAGTGGAACTGGAAACCGAAGCTCTGGAAATCGACACTGGTTTCATCGTCTGCAATAACCGCAACTATCCCAACTTTCTCAAGTTCATGGATCGACTCGACGTGAAGATGCAGGAAACTGAAATGAGTTTCAGCGTCCGCAACGACGACCTGAATCTTGAATACAATGGGCACAATCTAAACACCTTGTTCGCTCAGCGTAGAAATTTTCTGCGGCCCAGTTTTTACAGTTTGGTGTCTGACATTCTTCGCTTCAATAAAGAAAGCAAAGCAGCCGTAGAGTCAGATAACAATGATCAGCTCACTCTCCTTCAATTCATAGAGTCCCATGGCTTTGGCCTGAACTTCAGAGATAACTACCTATTGCCCATGGTAGCGGCAATCTGGTCCTGTTCTCTGGAACAGGCTGGTCAGTTTCCATTAACTTTCTTCCTGCGCTTCTTTCACCACCACGGTTTGCTGGACATCAAGAACCGGCCGCAGTGGTATGTATTGCAAGGTGGCTCCCACGCCTACATCAAACCGATGACTGAATCGTTTGCACAGCAGATCAGACTACAAAGCAAAGTTACGGCGGTACACCGAGCTGATGAGGCAGTCGAGCTGCAGGTAAATGGCGCCACCGAAACCTATGACCAGGTCATATTTGCATGTCATAGTGATCAGGCACTGCAACTACTGCGAGATCCGAGTGAACCAGAAACTGAAATTTTGGGGGCCCTGGATTACCAGGCCAACGACGTCATTCTGCATACGGACAGCTCGTTGATGCCATCCAGGCCGCTGGCCTGGGCCAGCTGGAACTTTATCGCTGGCGATGTTGCCAAGGACGAACCGCCTCTTGTCACCTATTGCATGAACATCTTGCAGGGACTAAAGACCCCCACCCCGC
>JAKSCP010000466.1 GCA_022360535.1 Pseudomonadales bacterium
GCACTGTTGAACTGCTCAATGAACACAGCACTGATTCGCAAAAGGCACTGGACCTTGGATGTGCAGTTGGACGGGCAAGTTTCGAACTCGCCAGGAATTTCGAACGTGTCATTGGATTGGACTACAGTGATGCCTTTATTGATGCCGCTGAATTTCTTCGTATTAACAGGCAACTTGGGTACTCACGCTGGGACACGGGTCGACATCGAACTGATCTGATAGCCAGTATTGAGAGCGAACTAGCCACTGATCATATCGATTTTGTGCAGGGTGACGCGGCCAATCTGGACGCGGTACCCCTATTGCAGAGTGATCAGGCTTTCGACGCTGTCTTGCTTAGCAATCTTCTATGTCGCCTCTCCAATCCACAAGACTGCCTGGCGCAATTTGTAGAGTCCGACCGCTATTTAAAGGCAGGGGGTGTACTGGTCATTGCATCGCCCAATACCTGGATGGAAGAGTATACGGCCCAGGATAACTTCCTGGATGGTGCTAATAGCGATGGAACTCTCCAGGCTATCGGCGGCCAGCTACCTGGCTTCGAGCTGCTACACAAGGAAGATCTGCCCTTCATGATAAGAGAGCATCGTCGCAAGTACGAATACATCGTGAGCCAGGTCTCGGTGTGGCGTAAAACCTAGAGTCGATCTTGCGGATACAAAAAAGGGCCACTGCGAAACAGTGGCCCTTTTGTTTTCACATCAATAATTGGCTACCAGATTACTCGGCGGCTGCTAACCATTGGTTGAGCTCCACCACGTCCTGTGGTGTAAGAATGCCAGCAACCTGTTTGAGGATAAGCGAGTCCAACACGTAGTTGTATCGTGCATCTGCATAGTCTCTGAGCGCACGATAGAGATTCTGGCGTGCCAATAACACTTCGACGATGTTGCGCGTTCCCACCTCAGCGCCAAGTTCAGTTGCATCCAGAGCTGTTTGACTGGAGACGATGGATTGCTGTCGCTGAGCAATGACCAGCACGTCTGTATTCACACGTCGATAGGCATTGCGAATGTTTTGCGTGAGCTGTCGCTTAGTGAACTCCAGGGATTCTTGAGCAGCAATCACATCGTACTCAGCCTGTCGGCGTCGTGAGTTGATAGCACCACCCTGAAACAACGGTACCTGAACGGTCAGAGTCAATGCAGACCGATCAAATGCACCACCACCAATCTGGATACCCGCATTGACAATTGGCGCGGTAACGTCGTGGTTGAATGTGCCGCTGAAGGCTATGGTTGGTAAATGATCTGATTTTCTTGCTCTCAGGGTTTTCCTTGAAGCGTCGAGGGTGAATTCCGCAGCGGCAATGGCGAGGCTATTGTCCTCCGCCTGATCTTCCCAGTCCGCCAGTGACCCATCGACTTCGATGATTGGAAAATCTTCCCGCAGCTCATTGATGTCGCTGTGGGTTCGGCCAGTGATTGCTTCCAGTGCTTCGAATCGTGCCTGTAACAGGTCGCGCTGAAGGATAGTGGTGTTGCGTGCCAGGTCATAGGCAGCCTGGGCATCATAGACATCAGTAATCGCTACCAGACCCACCTCTTCTCTCTGCTGGGTTTGCTCCAGTGAACGCAACGATGCCTCTTCTTCCTGTAGGTTGGTCTCCAGTAGTTCCTGAGCCCGCAGGACATCGAAGTAGGCAGTTGCCACCCGCATGATCAAATCCTGCTCTTGCGCTGCCAGGTTAACGGCTCCGGCGCGATCACTAGCCCGCGCACTTTGAAAGTTATACCAGCTGGCCAAATCGAGAACGCTCTGGGTCAGACTTACAGCCCAACCGTGGTTATTGAGACCAGCGCCAAAACTATGAGCTGGCTGCACAAGAACACTCTGTACCTGGCCCGTTACTGGATCCGGCACATCGCGGAAGATTTCGTCCGCGGGTCCACTGGTTACGCGCGAGGTTCGCGCATTGGTGCCCAGCGCTGGCAGCAGTGGTGACCGGCTCTGTATCATCAGCTCGCGGTTTGACCGATACGTGGCTTCCGCCTGTTTCAACGTGGGGTCGTTATCAAGAGCCAATTGCAAAATGGTGAATAAATCCTGGCTATATACGGATTGCGTGCCGAAGCAAACAAGCAGAACTAATCCCAAGTACTTCATTAGTCGTCCCATAGTTCGTGACCTTAGTTTCTGAAAGTAGTGATCGCCCGCAAATTCGGAAGAATCAGCGGCATACAGGCTGGTGGAGTGAAGCAAGGCGGCATTCTACACAGTGTAACCAAAAGTGACAATTTACCTGCCTCTCACAGCGGCATCTTGTCGATTGATGGGCCTGGATAGGCCGTTTTGACCGTCTTGAATTGGTGAAGTTTCGTTTTTCCCTTACTCAATCTGTCTTGCTCCAGTTATTTCGTATTGGCACAACCGCTGCTCAATACAGTACGTAATTCCTTACGTGTTAGACGCCTCAAATCCTTTGCGGTTACAGTAGCCAAGGCGCCCTGAGCCCGTATCACTTTGGATTCAATAGGGGCATAATGCAGACAAAGTCGTGAATTCTGGATTGCATAGCGAGGCAATCATTCGGTTCACGATCAATTTCCCAAGTTCATCGCTCACCGAGCTCCAGGCAGTAGCACAGGTAGTTTCCATGAATGCAAAACCCGAACATCTGGCAGACAAAATTAGTCAGTTAGATACCAGCAGCTCACAACATTATCCCAATTCTCAAAAAGTCTATGTCGAAGGCAGTCGGCCGGATATCAAGGTTCCCATGCGGGAGATTTCCTTAACCGCGACGGTGACGGAGTCCGGAGCCGAGGAGAATCCACCGATACGCGTCTACGATTCGTCGGGGCAGTACTCCGATGGAGAGGCAAGCATCGACCTGCAAAAAGGCTTACCCCCGTTGCGAGAAGCGTGGATCGACGAAAGAAATGACACGGAGCGCCTGGAGCAGGCCAGCTCTACCTTTGGTCGAGCGCGCCAGGAAGATGCAACGACCGCCCATCTTAGATTCAGTCATATCCGCGCGCCACGTCGCGCGTTAGCCGGGCGCAATGTGTCGCAACTGCACTATGCCAGGCAAGGAATTATTACCCCTGAGATGGAGTACATCGCCATCCGCGAAAACATGGCGCGCGCTCAGCTAAAGCAAAAAGATCAACCTGCTGAACAACATGTGGGCGAGTCCTTTGGCGCCAGTATTCCTGCGGAAATCACACCGGAATTTGTCCGTGAAGAGGTGGCGCGAGGCCGGGCCATCATCCCTGCCAATATTAATCATCCTGAAATCGAACCGATGATCATCGGTCGTAATTTCCTGGTGAAAGTAAATGCCAATATCGGTAATTCCGCCGTGACCTCCTCTATCGAAGAAGAAGTGGAAAAACTCACCTGGTCAGCTCTGTGGGGTGCGGACACGGTGATGGATTTGTCTACCGGTAAGAATATTCACGAAACCCGGGAATGGATCATTCGTAACTCCATGGTACCTATCGGGACTGTGCCTATCTATCAGGCTTTGGAAAAAGTGGATGGTGTAGCGGAAGATCTTAGCTGGGATATCTATCGCGACACCTTAATCGAACAGGCCGAACAAGGCGTTGACTACTTTACGATTCATGCCGGTGTGTTGCTGCGTTATGTCCCACTGACTGCGAAACGGGTTACCGGCATCGTCTCCCGTGGCGGATCGATAATGGCGAAATGGTGTCTCGCTCACCATCAAGAGAATTTTCTCTACACCCATTTCGAAGATATTTGCGAGATCATGAAGGCTTACGATGTGTCTTTTTCGCTCGGTGATGGCTTACGACCGGGATCAATTGCTGATGCCAACGATGCAGCACAGTTTGGAGAGCTTGAGACCCTGGGCGAGCTTACGCATCTGGCCTGGAAACACGATGTACAAACCATGATCGAAGGCCCTGGTCATGTGCCGATGCATATGATCAAAGAAAACATGGAAAAACAATTAGAAGTGTGTGACGAGGCACCTTTCTATACATTGGGACCACTCACCACTGACATCGCACCGGGTTATGATCACATTACCTCAGGCATTGGAGCTGCCATGATCGGGTGGTACGGCTGTGCCATGCTTTGCTATGTGACACCGAAAGAGCATTTGGGCTTACCCAACAAACAGGACGTTAAAGATGGCCTAATGGCTTACAAGATCGCAGCCCATGCAGCGGATCTGGCGAAAGGCCATCCAGGGGCCCAGTTGCGTGACAATGCACTTTCCAAGGCACGCTTCGAATTCCGCTGGGAAGATCAGTTTAATCTTGGACTCGATCCCACCACGGCGCGTGCCTTCCATGACGAGACTTTACCCAAACAGTCGGGCAAGGTTGCGCACTTTTGTTCCATGTGCGGTCCGAAGTTTTGTTCCATGAAAATTTCTCAGGAAGTGCGTGACTACGCCGCGGCGAACACTGACGGCGACGTGGATCAGGCAGTGCAGGAAGGCATGGAACAGATGGCTAGTGAATACAACCAACAAGGTCGCAAGTTGTATCACGAGGTTTAGTTGCTCAGTTGAAACCGTGGCCTAATTCATTAGGCCACTTTCTATGTAAGCTCCCAAGGCCTGTAAGCAAGACACTGCAAGCCTCCCTGAGCGTTCGGGAGACCATCCGTAGGTCTCATCTGGCGTTGCTGTTGTGTCTTTGAATGGCATCTCCAAAGTCATGGCCAGGCAGTTGTGATTAGCAGCGGTTTGCGCTGTGCTCATGGTCAGGTTAGCAGTACCAGGGGGTTTAGCTGGATAGCCTTCTTTGGTTTGAAAGTCTGCATTCAATTCAACCAATACGTTTTTGTAAAAGTCTAATTGCTGTTGTTGCTTAGCACCCCAATCCCTGAGACCTTCTGTTCCTGCAATAAAGCAGTAAGGCAGGGCTTCATCACCGTGGACATCCAGAAGAAAATCCACACCGGTTTGCGCCATGGCTTGTTTGACCAGAAACACTTCCGGTGAAGCATCCATACTCGGCTCCGCCCACTCCCGATTAAGGTTTCTGCCAGCGGCGTTGGTGCGGAGATGACCGCGACGACTACCGTCAGGATTCATGTTAGGCACTAAATGTAGATCGCAGTTTTCCAAAAGTGCTTGCGTGAGTTCACTGCTGCTATCCATTAATTTGTGCACACAGGCTTCCATCCACCACTCGGCCATGGTTTCGCCCGGATGCTGGCGCGCAATAATCCAGCATTGTTTCTTGGTGTTGCTGTTGGGAAGAGAAAACGTCAGTTGATCCAAGTCTTGTCCATCCAGGGTTGAGCCGAGTCTTCGCAAAGCACAGTGCTCAACACTTTGTGCTCGTGCCACCAGTTTATGATGACGCTCCATGGGATAGGGCGCGAAGTAGGCGAAGTAGACAGAATCCTGTTTTGCAGTGAATTCGAATACCAATTCGCCGTCGTTCAGATCAGTGGGATGACGAAGCCATTCTTCCCGGTCATAGGAATAACAAATGCGGTAGTTCCTGAAACCATCGGGATAGGCCGCTCCTTGGGCATTTAACACCCGGTAGCGACAAGCTTGCCCCTTGCTCCCGCTCACCCGGAAGAAGAACCACTGATAAAACTCCGACTGGTTGTCCGGGCGGATTTTCAATTGCACGTTCTGGTCGTCCGAGGCGTCCACTACCTCAATATTGCCACCATCGAATTCTGTACTGATATCCATTTCTGCTTTCCTGCTATTCGTTCAAGCCCTTGAAACTACTTGATAAAACCCAAAATCATGACTGACTTTGCAAAACACATTCTGTTATTATTGCCGCCCTTTTTTGGATAGGCTGGCTCGACGCTGGCCAGATAGGACTACAACGCCATGTCAGCGCTAACTGACAACCTAAATATAGCGTCAAATGACGCATTGATGACACCGCAGTCTCTCAAGCATGAACTACCCCTTGAAGGCACTGCCTTGCAAACAGTTCAACAAGCTCGTGAAACGATCTTTTCGATTCTGGATCGCAAAGACCCCCGTTTGTTTGTCGTGGTTGGCCCCTGCTCCATTCACGATGTGGACGCAGCAATGGATTATGCCCAAC
>JAKSCP010000467.1 GCA_022360535.1 Pseudomonadales bacterium
ATGCCCAGCTGCGGCGACCGTTCATCTTCAATAATGATCATGCCGGCCAGACCGCGATAGACTTGTTCTCCTGTCTTGCCGAGCATGTGAGAGTGATACCAGAACGTTCCCGCTGCTTGTTTAACTTCAAAATCAGCCTGCCAGGACTGATTTGGTTCGATTGATTGATGTGGCCCGCCATCTGCAGCGGCTGGGACATGTAGCCCATGCCAATGCAGGGTAGTGGTTTCATCGACTTCGTTGGTCACATTGATGTCAACATAGGTGCCCTGCTTAATGAGGAAAGTTGGACCGAGATAGTCGCCGTTGATGCCATAAGTCGAGGTGGTTAACTGCGGCAGAAAACTGCGCTGCCCTGCGGCAACTCGCAGCCTATACGTGGTGCCACCTGACTCTTCGCCCTCTTCGCCGACATATAACTCCGGGATTAACAGCTCATTCAAATTCGACCGTGACTGGGAAAATAACGTAGATGGCAGCGCGGTCAGTAGTGCAGACCCGGCTGCAGTTTCAATGAATGTACGACGTTTCATATCGTTCAGTATAGAACGACCGTCAATTGCCGGAGTGAGGTATATCAATTTAGTTTCTGCTTGCGACTTCAAAGCTTTGAGTGTTCCATGATATGGGTCAATAACTGCGACAATCTGCCTCTCACTGCCCTTGGGACAAGTCGTTATAATGCGCCACAGTCTGCTAACTCAGTGGAGTTTCATGTCCCATGAAGAAAACGGTTCTTACCTTATTCGCCGGCCTGGCTTGCTGTGGTGTTGCCGCCCAGGAGGGCAACCTGCGTGTTCTGACTGAGCCCCAGCCAATGGACCCAGAGTGGGAGATGCCACGCACGGAGCATGGCCATCCGGATATGCAAGGCACCTGGTGGTTTGGTTCCAGAACGCCACTGCAAAGGCCGGCGCGTCTGGAAATGAAACGAACTTATACCGCAGAAGAAGCAGCAGAGGTTGAGCGTAATATTCGGCAACGATTGGATCAGCAGGCTGCACCGCTGGATCCGGACCGGGGTGCGCCAGAGCAAGGCTCGCGAATCGGGCAGGAAGCGGATGATGCTTTTCTTGGTCATTGGCAGAAACCCGAACTGCTTCCCGTAAATGGCGAATACAGAACCTCGGTAATCATCGACCCACCAAACGGACGTTTACCGCTCAATGAGAATTTTCAGGACTATCATGCCAAGGTGCGAGCTGCTGGACTTGGGATGACCGATGGGCCCGAAGGTCAGCCTTTGTCTGGTCGTTGTTTGATGTTTGGCGCAGTCATGCCAAATCTTACGCCTTTGATGATGAACCCTCATATGCAGATTATTCAGACTGAGGACTACGTGGTTATCATGTCGGAAATGATTCATGATGCGCGTATCATCCGTTTGAACGACACTCATTTTGAAAGTGCCATTCCAAAATGGATGGGTGATTCAGTAGGACGCTGGGAAGGAGATACCTTAGTCGTACATTCAAAGAATTTTCGACCCGAACAGAGTGCTTCTCGTATGTTTCTCCCATTATCTGAGGAGATGCAGATAACCGAGCGTTACACCCTGGTCGGAGATAACGAGATTCATTACGCATTCATTGCCGAAGACCCACAAGCTTACACTCAGCCTGTGACAGGCGAACGCATCATTTCACGGAATGATCCCGGAGAATTTGTTTACGAATACGGCTGTCATGAGGGGAACTATTCTCTGCCGGGTATTCTTCGTGCTGCCCGTCGTGCCGATGTGGAAGCCAGCCTGGGGCTGTAAATTAGAACCTCATCTTAAAGCCTTGGTTCAATCAAAGGGCTGGTTGCTTTCCAGGATCACCGGCCCGCTAGCATTTTCTCCCAGTTTGTCATCCGGGTTGTAGATCGGACAGTTCGTCATCGACAGGCAGCCACAACCGATGCATCCCGTCAGCGAGTCCCGTAATCGCTCAAGGTAGGCTATTCGGTCATCTAGTTCTTTGCGCCAGGACCTGGAGAGTTTCTCCCAGTCTTTCTGAGTGGGCGTGCGCTGGTCGGGGAGTTTGGAGAAAGCCTCTTTTATTGATCCGAGACTGATCCCCATCTTTTGAGCCGCCTTAATGACCGAAATCCGTCTTATGACATCGGCACGATAGCGGCGTTGGTTCCCAGCGTTGCGAGAGCTGCTGATGAGCCCCTTTTCTTCATAAAAGTGCAGTGTGCTTACCCGCACGCCACACCGCCTGGCAACTTTGCCCACCGTTAAACTTGGCATCGCCATAACGCCCTCCAATGTCATTTTGCAATTGCTTACAGGATAGTGAAAATAATGCTTTACCTCAAGTTAACTTGAGGTATTAACATAGGCACCAGTTTATTGAAGGAGCCGACACATGCTGCAACTCGAACACATAAACCTGGTGGTAAATGACATTCCGGCCATGCTTAAGTTCTATCAGGCGGCCTTTCCCCATTGGCATGTTCGCTCGTCTGGCGAAGGGGAGTGGTATGGCAAGGAAAGGTCCTGGGTGCACTTTGGTGATGACCATCAATACCTGGCCATGAGTGATCATGGTGAAGGGGAAAACCGTGATCTCGCCGGTCACCAGATAGGTCTGGCGCACTTCGCCTTTATCACTTCCAATATCGACGCGGTAACCAAGCGACTCATTGATGCTGGGTATTCAGTTGCAAATCCTGGTGTTGAGGAACCCTACCGAAAGAACATTTACTTCATTGACCCTGCCGGGTTCGAAGTGGAATTTGTTGAATACCTGAGCGATGTTCCTGTTGAGCGCAATCAAGACAGTTGAACGTCAGACTGCTCTGGTCAGCAATTTGGGAGCCATGTGTATGCGCTGTGTACTCTGCAGTAAATCAACTACGAACTCATGGTTGGCTAACAAGCGTCGGCGATTCTGCAAACCCCTGGTAGTAATGTATCCAGTAGCCTATCTGATTGTGGTAGGCGTTGTGCTAGTTGCAGGGGTGGTAGGGCCGACTTAGGCGAGGGGAATAATCTGATCCTATGCGTGTTTAAGCGCCGCCATCAAACACCGATTCGGTACTGATGGCGACTGCTTGATTGCTACTGAGTTGGAGATTCTGGTTCATCTTCGAAGCCGCTGTTCTCGTCCTCGTGGAGAACATATCTAAAGAGATATTGAACGCCAGGTACGTCAACAGGGATGCCATTTTCTACTCGAGGCTCAAACTCGAAATTCAGTAATGCGGTTCGGGACGACTCTTCGAAATAGCCACTAGGATTTGCATCTACTACGTTCACCGTAGCTGGCGCCACTATCCCTGAAGCAGTTACGGTGAAGCTAAATAGTATCCAACCTTCCGCTTCATCATCGATAGCCCTGGTTGGATAATCCGGTGCTGGGGAATAGATTGGTAGGTAGTCCCGGTCGAGGGCGCTGGCTGCTTCAATTTTAAATAGCTGTGTGCTTCCAGTTACGATGGCCACGAATAACACTGCGATGCTGAGTTTTCCAAGTGTAGCTTGAGAGACACCCCGAGAAGTTTTGCCTTCCAAAATGTTGTTGATTCGCATAGTTAATTCTCCTCCATCAAACATGGGCTGGGCGAGCAGGTGCCTATTGATGACGAGTTGCTGCTGTTTTGCTAGATGTAGCAGGTCCTCGGCATATCGAATTCGCGCATGCTCGTTCGTTGCAATGGCTGAGTCACACGCTTGCTCGGATTCATCGTGCAGGCGTTTGGCGGCAATCCACATGAGTGGGTTTATCCAAAGGAGGCTGCAAAGGGCCCTGGTAAAAATCAGGGAGAGCCAATCCAGGCGCTTGATGTGATTCAGCTCGTGCATGAGAACTTCTGTCTGGATTACATCTTCCCAGGTTAAAAAGGTTTCCGGGACTACCACTACGGGTTTCAATAATCCGTAAGAGAGAGGGCTTTGAATTTCAGCATTACACTGCAACTTCACTGGCCGTTGTATCCCGATAGAGTTCACCAGAAAGACGAAGCGCTCTTGTACTTCAGAATTTTCGATGTCGAAATTTTTAAGATGTAAGTGAGTGAGTTGTCTCGCACTATTGCCAAGGAGGCCAAGCAACACCAGCGTACCGACCAGGTAAGCGATCACAAGGACCAGCTCCACTGAAACAACAGGCGCCGATGTCGTTACAGAAACCTCGCCACCCACGGTGAAAACGGCAAGTGTGCCAAACTCAGCGAGCGGAACGGCTGTCGCTCGGGTAACCAGCGCAACTATTGGAACGAGCGCAATGCAAACAAATGTCCCCAATAAAATCAGATGGGCGCTGGTGCTGGAGATACGATTCCGGATTATGCTGAGTACAACAAAGACCACACTTATCAGAATTGCAGATTTGAAGAGCGCGTCTAACCCCAGTTGTATAATCGGATCCAGCAAGAAGGTGTAACTTGTCATGAATTCCATTGCCCTATCCTTACTTGTCTTTTAAAGACTTCTTCTTTTTCTTTATGAGCTTTTCCAGCTCCGC
>JAKSCP010000350.1 GCA_022360535.1 Pseudomonadales bacterium
AAAGACCTGTCGAATCGACCCAGGTGTCCGCTGCCACCAAGCGCAACCCACATGATCCCGTTGGTGTCTACGTCTACCCCTCTCGGTCCGGCGCCGGGATTTGGCGGTATAAAGGTTTCGAACTTGCCCGTCTCAGGCTCATAACGAACCAGCCGGCCCCGACCGCCGTTGGGTTGGGACGTCCATACACTGCCGTCCGTTGGATTGGGAATGACGCCATAGTTGAAACCTGTGATTTCCTGGTCCGCACTGCCATCACCATCGCTGTCAACCACGATCTGTGCATAGCCTTGCGCTGTCGCTAACGTGCCGGGGTCGTTTACATCATATTTACTTGGATCGAACCAGCCAATGCCGAAAGTATCTCCACTTGTCCATAACACGCCTTCCTGGTCAAACTGAAGATGGTGAGTGCCATAACAGGTATCGAGCAATTCGAATTCTTCAGTTGCAGGATCGAACCAGCCCAGTTGCCTATGGTGATAGTTACCTGCGATGCCAGGTTGATCTCTACAAAATTCTGGAAGATCCTCATCCCATTCCCTGCGTACCTGAGTAGTGATCCAGACTTTACCATCGGCATCGAACATGGGATTGTGGGGATTGGCTGGATTGGGATACTGGCCTTCAAAACTGGTAATGCCTGGTTCGACAGGGCAACCGAGGGAGCCGAATCCCATCGGAACATCCTGGGTCGTTCCCCCGTTTTCTCGTTTCCATACCTGATTGCACCAAGGTGTATCGAAGCCATTCAAGGTAGGGACTGGATATGCTGTAGCGCTATGACTGACAGGGTCCAGCGCGAGAATCCGATCGTTCCCCAGGTCCACACCATAGATAGCGCCGTTGGCGAACAGGGTGGGGTCACGCTTGTCGGTGGCGATTTCATCGTGGGCGTAGGTAAAACCATCTCCCCATTCCCATTGTGTGATAACAAGGTTGCGTTCTATTCCTTGGGGGCGGGGAGGAGTTTCTGGTGTTTCACCCTGTCGGATGCGGGCAGTCCAGTCAGCTAAGGTGTCTAACAACTGCTCTCTGCCGAAACCATTGGCGACTCCGTTCATGTTAGTGGACTTACGTAAGCCCAGATCGAACAGCTCACGATTCTGGATTCGCGTCACCAATGAACCTACCTGATGACAAAGCTGACAATTCAATTTGAAGTTATTTACCCACGCGGGGTCGTGGTCAGGAGGGTCTAACAATGAGAGCCAGTAGCTGGCAGGGTAGATGGAAGCCGCTTCTATACGACTAGTTGCACTGGAGACTTCTACGTCCAAGTTATCGCCAGGCAAAGAATCGGTCTTGTCACTATCTCTCAGCCCATAGCCCCGTACCCATACCTGATACGCTGCAGCAGGTAGCTCAGGGATAACAAAACGACCTTCCGCATCGGTGGCTACAATTTTGCGAAAAGGCGTTGCCAGTTCGTTGGTCTCCGCGATAACCCAGACCCCAGCCTCAGCAGTGCCATTCACATTGCGCACTGTACCATCTATGTAGTCCGCTGTTATGGGAGTGTTAGTTTCGGGTTGGGTGTCGGCGTCAGGTTGTTCGGTTTGAGGTGAGCAAGCCGTTAGTGTTGCTATAAGTGTGGTTCCTGCAAATAGTATTTCTACCCGTTTACTCATCTTACTCATCGTTTTCGCACCACGTTATGCGTTTCTACTTGTTGTTGTTTGAGCGAGCCATGGGGGTGTGTTTAACCATCGACGACTTCGAATAGCCAAACACTGCCACTGGTGACACCAATACCAGCTTGTGGATTTACCCCCGGTGGGCCACCAAAATACTTTCTTCCGATTTCTGACATCACTTCGGCGGCAATCGGGCCCTGCATAATTCGATTTAGTCGTTGCTGGTAGATATTGCCATCTACCCGAATCAGGATTCGATTGTCTTCTTCCATGTAGGTTGGCCATTGCTTCCACAGGCGACCAATTCCAGAATTCATGTAGCCACTGACTATGTACAGTTTGCCATCAATCACAGGCACCCATACTGTTCGAGAGGTGGTCGGGTTTAGTGTCTGGATTTCTATCTCTTCTCTGTCCTTGATGAAATCCCAGTTGCTGGGTGAGGCAACCATCTCGCCACTTCTGAATGGGCCACCTATGCTGATGGTGAACCAGGGCCAGAATTCTACCGGCCCGTCACTCATTCGCATGGCTCCATACGACACTCCGATCAGTACGAAGAAACCGACAAGAACAATTCCCACCCACTTTGCTATTTTCTTCACCATAAGCTTCGACTTCTCGCCCAGACAACTCATTAGAATATTGGCTCTAGCTTAATCTGTGGGGTATAGGCACAGTCAAGTTGTCGTACTATTTGAATCGTTAGGCTGAATTCTTTCAGGGTTGGAAGAATTGAGGTCTAATGTCTGTAGAATTGGAGTTACGGTCTGAGTGAAAATCACTAAACTCGCATTCGTCCTGCAAGCAGTAGCACGTTTTCAGTGAGTGGTGAGTTATGACTACGAATCCAGGAATCTACGCAAAGCGAAGGGCCATGCTTCTAATAACCATAGCGCTACTGATAGTTATAAGTGTGGCGGCTTATTTCTTCGCCAATTCCTATAACGCTGGTGTCATCGAGGAACTCAGGACACAACCGGAAGGAAATCGTGCTATGCGTGTTATGGCAATCACTTTTCCGGATGGTCACACGCTTCCGGTCAATTACCTGCGAGAAGGCAATATCGTGTTCGCGGGTTCGGACTTTAACTGGTGGAGATCTATAAGTCCGGAAGGCAGCAGAGTAAATCTCCTGATAAAGGGTGAGATGCTTTCGGGTACCGCTACTGTAGCGCAAGATGAAGATTACACCTATGAAGTGTTTGAGCGATTACGCCCGGATGCGCCTACCTGGGCATCGAAGCTCGTTGGCGCAAAACTCGTGACCATTGAATTAGATTGACGTCACGACTCAATGTAGATAGTTGTCAATAAAACGAAAAGAACCAATAAAACGAAAAGAAGAGACTCTTCAAATGTCAGGAAGTTTTAACTCAAATTACAACGATGTGATTACAGATTATCAATGCGAGCGGCCGGAAGAATACAATTTTGCTACCGATATAATAGACGCATGGGCAGACAAGAATCCAGATAATCGGGCCCTGTTCTGGATTGATGATGAAGGCAATGAAAAAGCCAGAACGTTTGCTGAAGTCTCATCAAATTCCAGGAAACTTTGCAACGCCTTGCGTGCAGCTGGTGTCGAACGTGGGGAGACTGTAATCGTGATTCTGGCCAGGGAGATCGAATGGTGGGAAGTCTTTACGGCAGTACTCCGTTTAGGTGCAGTTATCTCGCCCGGTACTACTCAGCTCTCCAGCAAAGACATCGAGTATCGATTGCAGGCTGCCTCGGCAACTTGTGTGGTCACAAATCAAGCCAATGCTGAAAAAATAGAGGCGGCAGAATCATCTTGCCCAAGTCTTAAAGCCAAACTGGTTGTCGATGCTGATCGTGACGGCTGGTTAAACTACGAAACCTGTCTACGTGACTACGATGATAACTTTGCTCCAGTAGCAACACGTGGAGACGAAGATTCCATGTGCTACTTCACTTCCGGCACCACTGGCTATCCGAAAATGACCATCCATACCCATAATTATGCTATGGGTCATATCCCCACCGGCAGGTATTGGCTGGATCTCACTGAAGATGACCTGCATTGGAATATCAGTGACACGGGTTGGGCAAAGGCTGCCTGGAGTAGCTACTTCGGGCCATGGTTGTGCGGGGCAACGCTCTTTGTTCACAACGGCGCAGCATTTAATGCGCAACAAACGCTGGAAATTCTCCAGAAATACCCCGTCACAACGATGTGCGGCGCGCCCACAATCTACCGGATGTTAGTGCTGGAAGATTTGCAGCGGTACTCGTTCACCAGTTTGCGTCATTGCGTAGGAGCAGGTGAACCATTGAACCCGGAAATCATCGATATTTGGAAAGCAGCCACGGGAATCACGATTCGAGACGGCTACGGGCAGACCGAAACCGGTATTCTTTGTGGAAGCTTCCCTGGCATTGAGCCCAGGTTTGGATCGATGGGCAAGCCTTCCCCTGGCATTAAGCTGGCTGTCATTGATGACGAAGGCAACGAAGTAGGGCCCAATCAGGAAGGTGATATTGCGGTACAGATTGAGCCAGAAAAACCACAAGGGGTTTTCAAGGAATATAAGAACGATCCAGAACGCACTGCAGATACCCGTCGTGGTCCCTGGTACATCACTGGTGATCGGGCTTACCAGGATGAGGATGGATACTTCTGGTTTGTCTCTCGCGCCGATGACGTCATCCTGTCCGCTGGATATCGTATTGGACCCTTCGAGGTGGAAAGTGCCTTGATTGAGCACGATGCGGTCGCTGAATCGGCGGTGGTCTCAAGTCCGGATGAAACCAGAGGTGAGATAGTTAAGGCCTTTGTTGTTTTAGCGCCAGGTTTTACAGCGTCCGACGATTTGGCGAAACAGTTGCAAGACCATGTCAAACAAATCACCGCACCCTATAAGTATCCACGAAAACTGGAATTCGTAGAAGCCTTACCAAAGACCGTGAGTGGTAAAATCAGGCGGATCGAGTTGCGCGAGAAAGAGTGGAGTACCTAGATGCGAGGGTGCTCGAATCAACGCTGATTCATTTATGCGAGCGTATAAACTGTGCTATTCGCATTCTCGCATCGATAGCTTCAGGGACATCCTTTCCCATAACCGGCATGATGTGCGCGCCTATTGGCCAAACTAACAATTCTACTGGGCTGCCTTGCTCTGAGGCCTTGTTGAAGTAACGCAATGAATCTCCATACAACATCTCACCGTGGCTGGCTGTTATCAGAGTGGGAGGCAACTCTTGCAAGTCTCCAAGCAAAGGAGAGATTTCTGGGTCAGTCAATGGCTTGCCTGTTTGCGTACGATTAATCGTGGCGAATATGAATCGGGGGAGTCGCATGATTGGGCCGAGGGCTGGTCCGTTTACTGGGTCAGTTTCTATATTGCTTCGAATTGTAGGTGTTTCAAAATGAGCATCGGTCATTGGTGAGATAGCAATAGCACCTTCAACTGGCCGAATACTATTGTCTCTGGCCCAGGCTATTGTGGCGAGCGAAAGTGTGCCGCCGGCGGAATCACCCGCTATAAACATTGATTCAACTGGCGATGGTCCTTCCGGTCCGTTTTCCATTAGCCAACGGTAGGCTGTTCTGGTGTCTGTGTTGGCGTTGACAACCTGATTCTCTGGAATGAGTCGATAGTCAATTGCCAGAACAGAGCAGGCGCTTGCCCTGGCAATCTCTGACGTAAACAGCCGGTACGCACGCGCACTTCCGGCTGAAAAACCACCGCCGTGAACAAACAAGAGTCGACAGTCGGGGTCTGAATTCTCAGCGATCGTCCAGTCACCAGGCACCCCGCCAGCATTGGTCGGTATGAACGTGCCTTCTGTCTCTTCGAATAAAAAGTCTTCGTAAGCCTGGCGTTGTATTGCAATGTTCGTGCTGGCTTGCGATTGAAACTCGGCTATCGTGCCCAGAAACTGCTTGTACTCTTCGCTTACTTCTTCAGCAGGCATGACTAGAGGTGCTTCAGGGTAGTCATATTGGCTATTGTCCGGAGGTGAGAATACGATGGTAAGAGCTAGTGAGGTAACAAGGAGAATGGCGATTACTGCTGCGAAAAGCCGTATCAACAGGATGCCCGTTCTCATAAAAATTTTTTCCAGAACTAATTTTGTCGCCCAAAAAAATCTTAGCGTATCTGATTAGAGTTTCATATGTGGCAGGTTAAATATTGTTTGGCTGTGTAGGTAACCCCACAGATTATTCTTGGTAGATTCAGCTAAAGCCATACAAATCCAATCAGGAAGATAAATACTAATTATCTTTACAGGCGAACCTCATGACTAAGAAAGCTATTTCTCTTTTTTCTCTATTTTCGTTGATATTTTTCATTAGCCACAATTTGGCTCAGGAAGACGTCCAGCCATCATGCAATATGTGTTCAGCGGAGCTGGTTTCAGTAGAAGAGATTCAAAACTATATCGATCTTGGTCGGGCTTCTTCTGCTGTGGGCGACATGCAGATTCGTGCCATCGATGTGGGACGTTCCAATGCCACAGTCGCCGTAGTGCATCGTAACGCCTTGCAGTCCCCGACTGGGCGTGTTGCTGAACATTCCCTGGTGACCGAGATTTACTATGTATTAAGCGGTGGCGGAACCGTACTCACCGGCCCGGAACTCGTCGGTTCTGTACCCAGGGGGGCAAACAGCTATTCTGTAACCAACCTTAATGGGCCAGGCCACAATGCAACCGACGTGCGAAATGGTGTTGAAACAGAACTAAACGCCGGCGACGTGTTGTTCATACCAGCTGGCACTGGTCACGCCTGGATAGAGATCCCTGATCATGCGACGTACCTGACCTTTCGTATCGATCCTGACAAAGTTGTAAAGCTGATGGATGCCGAGGACTCTCAACGTTTTCTTGACTCCGGTGGCGACAATAGCGTTCTTCGTTGAGCGCTGGCTATGGAGTTTGGCAGGGCACGAGACTTGAGTACGTGGAATTGACAAGTAAATAAGAGCTCTGAATTTTTGAGTGAAGAGTAAAAAGGTATTCCTAATGCGATTTTTCATGGCCAATATCAGACCACAGCTATGCGCTTGTGCAGTACTGACAGCTTTCGCTCTCAGTTGCTCGAACAGTTTTGCGGATGCTGAACTACCGATAGCTGCTCCTGAAAGCGTTGGTGTGTCAGCGCAACGGCTAGGCCGGATGACTTCCAGGTTGCAGGGATACATCGACAATGATTTGCTGGCAGGGACTGTATCTTTGCTCGCGCGCAACGGAAAGATTGTGCAACTTGAATCCCTCGGTTGGAGGACAGTTGCCAATCGGGAACAAATGACTGATGACACAATCTTCCACATCATGTCCATCACAAAAACAGTGGTCAGCGTTGGCCTGATGATTCTGTTTGAAGAAGGCCATTTTCGGCTGAATGACCCGATCAGCCAGTACATCCCAGAAATAGCTGATAAGAAAGTACTGATTGATGATGCACTGGGTACAAAACTTGAGGCTCTTGAATCGCCAGTAACCTATCGCCATGTACTAACCCAAACTTCCGGCCTGGATCCTGATCGCGATTTGTTAGATGAAGAGCAGCTGGCACTTATTCCACGGCGTGACACACTTGAGGAAACCATCCTTGCCTGGTCCTCTTTGCCTATGGGATTTCAACCTGGCACGGAATATAACTATGGGACTTCCCTGGATTATGTTGCATTTTTGGTAGAGCGCATTTCTGGCATGGGGCTCGATGAATTCCTTCAGGAAAGGTTGTTTGGACCATTACAGATGAACGATACCTCTTATGAAGTGCCCGAAGAGAAACTCCATCGAGTGGCTTCTGTCTATCAACCGACAGGGCCTGGCAACACGCTAGAGGTCTATCGCAATCCTGAGTACGCACTAACTCCAGTTTCGGGTACTGCTCATTACGGAGGCTGGGCGGGTATATTCTCCACCGCTCCAGACATCTGGCGTTTTGCCCAGATGTTGGCTAATGGAGGAGAACTGGATGGTGTGAGAATTCTTAGTCCAACAACGGTCAATTTAATGATCAGTACCCATGCTGATTATTTCCTTCCCGCCTGGGGTCCTGGCTACAAAAGCGGGCTAGGTGTAGGAGTATTGGTCGATGCCGGGCAGGCTCGGGTGCCCATGTCCCCGGGCAGCTTCAGCCATCGGGGAGGTTGGGGTACGGGTATGTGGATTGATCCGGTCGAACACATGGTCGGAGTGTTCATGACCCAGCTGACATCTTATCGCCATATCAACTTTCGGGATGAGGCTGTTATAACCGCCATGCAGGCCATCACCGAGAGCTACCGCAACAAACCAAGAAAGGTCATGGGATTCTCGATAGTAGATTAGATTCAGCAACTGAGTCGGTTTGAAATGTCAGTTTTACTGGCCACATCAATCGCGACTCTAGATTCCCCGCACGTTCATGCGTAAGGAGTAGAGCTCTGGTGTTGCGCCGGTAATAATCAGGGTTTGTTTGTCCGGCCCTCTGAAAGTGACGTTAGTTGGGGCAAAAGGCGTCCTAATCGTCACAATCTTCTGTCCCTCCGGTGAATAGATCTGCACACCACCACGGGTGAGATAGAGATTTCCATTGCTGTCGAGCGTCATCCCGTCGGAGCCCATGTCTGCCGCGACTTGTCTGTTGCTCAAGCTGCCATCTTCATTTACATCGTAAACGTAGGTGACATCGGCGTCCGAGATATACACCCGGTCTCCATTTGGCGTACCAATGATTCCGTTAGGTTTTTCCAAGTCGTCCGCCACACGAACGACCGGACCGCCTTCCGGGGGAATGAAAAAGATGTAGTAGCCATCCAAGTCCATGTCATCATAGTTAAAGTAGCGCGGATCGGAAAAGTAGATGCCACCATCGGGTCGCATCCACAGATCATTGGGGCTGTTGAATCGTTTGCCTTGCCAGTTGTCTGCGAGCACTGTGACATCGCCATCGAGCGTGATGCGCGTTATTCGTCGATTAGTTTGCTGAGCACCCTCGCATACTAATAAGTTGCCTTCGTTATCAAAATACAAGCCATTGGCACCACCCGAGTTTTCTCTAAATACACTGAGTGTGCCATCAGTCGAAAGCAGATGAATTCTGTTGTTGGGAATATCTGAAAAGTACAGGTCACCTGCAGCATTGCTGACGGGTCCTTCAGTGAATTCAAATCCTTCCGCAATCACCTGTAGCTCCGCGCCGGGTGCAACAAGTGAAGTTCGGTCCTGAGCAGAAACTGGATTCGCTCCGATCAGACACGTCAGTGAAAACAGGTATATAAACTTATGAATCATACTGGGCACCTCTGGACTTAAATCAACGCGGCAGGCATTCCATTTTTGATATTGTGCTGCAGCTTCAGGAACGAAAAACCCAGCCACTCTCTCGAGCGGCTGGGTTTTCTCTGCAGGTAGATTTAACTGAACTCACCAATCTTGGTAAGCGTTGGTACATACCCCGGCTAGTCAAGTCCCGCGGCGGAGCTATTGGATTGTGATTCACGTTCTGCAACCAAACGCTCATAGCCTTCTTCATCCAGATGCGTAACCGCAACCCAGGCATGGCTCATTTCATCTGTCGTGCGATCGCCCCCATAGACCCATTGATCTGGATCGGGATTGTTCGGGTTATCTACAGTATTGTCGTACCACTGTCGCATGATCAGCACAGCACCGGTGGGCAGAAGTGGCGCCACATGGGGCTCAAATATGTGACTATGATGCCAGGTAGCACTCCAGTTAGAAATCTGACTGATTGGCACCAGCTCATCAGTTTCTGGATAGAAGATTTCAGCGGAGGCCGCCACCATTCTTAAATGTCCGTGGGGTTGGAAACTATCGATCCGCACCGGATGATCGAAAGACTTGTATCCCTGAGTAATCAATTTGCCATGGGGGGGAATGATGAGATGCTCACGACGATTGTCTCTGGTGTACTGAATATCAAATGTGTGCAGCTCTTGGGGAAAAACCGATTGCTGATCGTAATCTGCTGGATGTAGCCACAGCCCTAGTTCTACCTGGTTGTCTTCAATAACCGAGTCAGGTGCGATTGACCCCAGACCTCCTGGGAACATATGTACATCCCACTGCACTACGGTATCGGCACCGAATTTACGGCATACACCTTCGGGTACGATCTCGCCCCATTTGCCCATGGCGTATTCAGTGAGCATGCCCTGACGTTCCAGTTCACCGTTTTCATCCAGACTATAGGCTGCCGCATTGGCATGATGCACAACTGACTGAGCATCACCTCGGGGTTTGACCTGAACTGCCCGGACACAACGATCTTCGGTCATGCCGGAATTCACGTAGTGTTGATGCCACATGTCATTGCCATTGGCAGGCACGTCGATCGGTACAGAACGAACTACGATATCGGGTTCGCCAAACTGATCGATGAAATTCCACTCGGTTGGATCTTTTAGGTCAGGTGGAGGAGGAGGCGAGTCAGGATCGCCGAGCAGTGCTCCCTGGTCTACCCAGGCCACCAGTGTATCAATGTCTTCTTGAGTCATCCGCCAGTCGCCTTGAAGTTCTTGTATGCCAATTCCATGGTCGTAGGCGTAGGGTGGCATTTCGCGATTGGCGACTTTGAACTGAATGAGAGGGGCCCAGGGGCGAACCTGGTCATAGGTTTCAAATTGCATTGGGCCGATACCGCCTTCTCGATGACAGACAACGCAATTTTCATTGATGATGCGCCCGGCCTCACCATTATAAGTCACGTTTGGATTTTCCTGTGCCAGTACGGCTGGCAGCATGCCGCACATCACAATGGCTAGTACGAAAGACGAGAAAGACGATATGTGTCCGGAATCAAGAGTTTTATTCATTGTCTGTCTCCTGCGAAACATCAATTCGATCACGTGACTTAGTAGGTGCTTCGTTTCTTGGGTCTGCACAAGTTCCATTGGCAAAGCCCATTTGATGACCTTACTTAAATCAGCACTGTTGTTGGTAAAGGCGCATGCAACTTTCAGTTGCTTTGCATTGTCGCATGAATGTTTTGCGATTACAGCGAGGCAATACTCGATTATGAATAATTTTCTAACTGTTGCCTTAGGCCACACATTGTTTGAAGTGCTTCAGCATTAAGCAGAAACTCAATTTTACTTTCTAAAGGGTTAGTTGAACGCTAAATCCAGAAACTATGGGCTAAGGCTACAGTTTCAGAACCGATTAAAGATGTCTTACGAACCTCTGACACAATCACCCTAAAGTACGAAATCGAAACTGTTAGTGATGTGCTAAGCAGTCATTCAATTGGATCGTAGTGAGTAGACGACCAATTCAGGTACAGGCGTTGTTAGCACTGGCAGAGCGATGTATTGCCTGTCATCGACGGCATAACTCATGGGGGCGCCACCCGGATTTGCCGGCAAGTCTATGGCTGCCAGTTCCGCCCCGGTCGCTTTATCGCGGGCTATTAGTTTCGGGCCGTAGCCCATGTTCTGGCCGTGGATCAACAGCGTCTCAGTGACTAGCACTGGATATCTGCCGCCCCCACCCAGAGGGGGCAGATCGACACCTTCAAGCTCCGGGCTATTTTCAACTCGTGCCATGCCATCTCCGTTGGGAACCTGCCAAAGAATTTCGCCACGATCCATGTCATAAGCGGTAATAGTTGAATAGGGTGGCTTCAGTAGTGGCAGACCCCGTGGACCAGGGACGCCGCGGTTCGCCAATCGGTAGTATCTGAAGTTCGATTCATCGGCGGGTAGTGTTCCCATGAAAGGAGTAAATGCACCATTGGAGCCCGGCACAAATAGCACGTTGGTTTCCGGATCAATGCCCGCGCCTGGCCAGTTCGCGCCACCGCCAGCGCTGGGCACGATAATAGTGCCACGTTTACCACTTTCGTCAGGAAGACTGGGTGGTGTGAATATTGGGCCGTAAACATAGTCATCAATGATTTCTAATGCCTGCGCCCGTAGCTCTGGTGTGAAGTCGATCAGGTCGTCTTCGGTCAGGCCCTGTCTGACGAAAGCGGGTGGTCGGGTGGGGAAGGGCTGTGTGGGCGAAGTTCGTTCACCCGGTATAGAGCTTTGCGGAACTTCGCGCTCGATAATCGGCCACACCGGTACACCAGTGGCGCGATCAAACACATAGGTAAAACCCTGTTTGGTAACTTGCGCCAGTGCTTTGATGTCTCTGCCATCCACGGTGATATCAATCAGATTTGGGGCTGCCGGTGTGTCATAGTCCCAGATACCATGGTGAATCATCTGGTAGTGCCACACACGCTCGCCGGTACTTGCGTCCAGTGCCACGACACTCTGAGTAAACAGATTGTCACCCGGCCGATGACCGCCATAGAAATCGTTGGTAGGTGCTTCGGTGGGAAGATACACATAGCCTAAGTCCAGGTCGGCACTCAACTGTGTCCATACACCGCCATTGCCGGTATAGCGCCAGGACTCTTCCTGCCAGGTTTCCACACCAAATTCACCCTGTTGCGGGATGGTATGAAAAGTCCAGATCACTTCGCCGGTTCTGATGTTGTAACCTCGCACCCAGGTCGGTGGCCGTTCTTTGTAGTGAGGGCGATTGGAGGTTATGTGTTGCACGACCAGCACTTCCCCAACCACAATCGGTGGCGACACGCCGCCGAGAGGCTGTGCTCCTGTGTAATCCAGCACATCTCTCTCTGCCCGGGGAATACCGTCGGTCATATCAATGCGTCCGCCAGCGAAAGCGGGATCCATCTCGCCAGTGTCTGCATCCAGAGAAATGATGAACCCGTCATTGGTGGTCATTAGTACACGACGTTCGTCACCGTCGCTCCACCAGGCGACGCCGCGGTGATGAAAACCAAGTGGACTATTCGAAGGGCCGGAAAGATAAACCTGAGGATCGAAAGACCACAACATCTCTCCGCTAGCAGCATCCAACGCAGCCACCTGGTTTAGCGCGGTGAGCATATACAGCACACCATCGATCATTAGGGGGGTGGCCTGGAGTCTGCCGAAAGTAATATCAGCGTCCGGACCAAGAATGGTTTCGAAGTTCAGCTCGCCATCGATTGATTGCCAACGCCAGGCGATTTCCAGTGCAGTAAAATTCTCAGCATCAACCTGGCTTAGAGCCGTGTATTTTGTGGAGCCGGAATCAGCGGCATAACTGGGCCACTCACCATTGCGACTACCAAGTTGACTTAGTGCGGTATTGGATGCAAACACTATCCAGATTGCAGAGAAGGTGAGAGAGAGTCTTTTGCAAGTTGCTGTCTTCATTGTCTTTCCTGGGTCCAAGTGCTACGCAATTGCTCTCGATCAATGCGTTGACCACGTAAATATACTTCAGCAATTTCACGTGTATTGTTAATGTTTTCCAAGGGATTGGCATTCAAGATAATGAAATCCGCTGCTTTGCCCGCAGCCAGCTCACCCACATTGTCCAGGCCGAATGCTTTAGCTGCCCGGGAAGTGCCGGCAATGAGTGCTTCCATTGGCGTCATTCCCATGCGCACGAACAGCGAGAGTTCAACATGATCGGCAAAGCCGAAAAAATCACCAACTGCGCCCGCGTCAGTGCCTAAAATAACATGATCCCTGATTCTGAGTAGGTTGCTTGCAAGCATGGCTGATCGTTGTTGCGCTGCGGGGCTGCGAATGGCGGGTGGTCGATAGTTCGAGTTTAGTCTGTCGAGTACAGATGCTGGCGCCTGATCGAAGAAGAATGGATCCTGAAAGGCAGGGACGTAATAGGGTTCGCCCTTTGTGATCATTCCCAGAGTGGGAACTATGAACACATTATTTTCTCGCAACATCTGCAGGTATTCATCGTCTACAGGCATGTCATAAGGCATATGAATGAAACGACGATTGCCGAGGCTGATTAATAACTTGTGATCCTGCAAAGTGACAGCATGGGCAATAATGCGCATGTCCTGATTTACCGCTTCTTCCAGTACGGCACCATAAATCTCTGGTGTCAATTTGACTTGTGCGCCACGCCGAATATCCCGAGCGTCAACCCAGATTTTGGCGATACTATTGCCTGCGGCAGCGAGCTCTGCAACTTTTCGTTTGGCCTGTTCAGGGTCGGTAATGGGATGCACGCCCCAGTATCCAGGATCGTCTGTAAAGCGCGGATTCGGACCTCCTCCAGGAGAACCCATACCTGGTGATAAGTGATAGCGCGCCCCACCTATATTGCCTTTCAATTGTTCCAGCTTTACTCGTCTGGCGATTTCTTCCTTGTCACTGCCGGTAGAGATAATGGTTCCCACTCCGTAGTAAGCATGGCGATAGAGATGATCAATCAAGTTTTCACCGGTGAAATATTGTGATCCCCAATCTCCATAAGCCTCCCAGCCCAAATGAGCATGTGTGTTCACTAATGCGGGAATCACTGTTTTGCCAGTGAGCTGGTGCTGAGTAGCGGAGGTGGGAATTTCCATGTCGGAAGTGGGGCCAAGCTCCAGGATCACCCCATTTCTGATGAGTAATGAGCCTTGCTCTATGATGTCACCGTTACCAAGGATTATGCGCGCATCGGTGAATGCCTGTAACGGTCCCAGCGCAGAGTTTTGGCTCGTTGCAAGTCCCGACGCAAGCAGAAGAGCTACGCTGCAGAAGAAGTTTGGCAAGCTTATTAGTCTCATTATTTGCCTTCTTGAAAGCAGGAACAGGCGGTCGAACTCAGCCTGATAACTGAAGCATAACGAATCTCTCAACAACATGATTGCAGATTTCGAAATCAAGAGTAAATCCAGGCGGTATTGTGTCAGTCTGAACAGGTACTTTGCTGCCTGCGGTAATATCCAGTAGCATCGGCTGTCAGAAGAACAACCAGTCTTAAAATCTCCGCTCCAGTGAGTAAGAGGACAATTGCCATGAAAATTAAATTTCTGCTGAACTATTTGCTGTTTGGAGTTGCTCTTTTCAGTGTCGCAGTTCAAGCCGACGATCATCTCCCCATTGTCTCTCCGGAGGAGGTTGGTTTTGATTCTACGCGGCTGACAAAAATAGATTCGTTCTACGAGCAAAAAGTTGCCAATGGAGAACTGGCCGGTATCGTGACTCTGGTGGCAAGACAAGGCAAGATCGCTCACTTCAGCGCAGTAGGCTACCAGGACGTGCAGCGTCAGATTCCCATGCAAACCGATACGATCTTTCGTATCTACTCCATGACCAAAGCCATTGCTACCACTGCACTAATGCAACTCTACGAAGAAGGTGCGTTTCAGCTGAGAGACCCTCTTTCTCGCTACATTCCCGAGTTCGCTAACTTGAAAGTACTGCGTACTCCGACCAGTGATCTTGATGACACTGTCGAGTTGGAACGTCAGCCGACGGTGCAGGACTTGTTACGCCACACTGCGGGCCTTTCTCATGGTCTGGGTAGAAGCGAGTACGATCAACATTTCGTTGGCTCGGGAATTTTCAGCACAGAAACATCGCTGGAAGAAATGATGACTTTGCTCTCGGAAATCCCTTTGATGAATCAACCGGGTTCGCAGTACCGTTATAGCGTAGGTCCGGACGTGGCATTGCGGTTGGTGGAAGTGCTTTCCGGCATGGAGGCGGATGAGTATCTGGCTCAGAAATTGTTTGCACCACTGGGAATGTCTGACACCGGTTATTGGGTAGGACCTGACAAGGCTTCGCGCCTGGGGCCAGTGCACTGGATGCGGGATGATGAACTGGTGCCCATCGATGAGGAATATGGCCAGCCTCGTGGTGGAGTCTTAGTAGAGCCCTGGTCGGTGAATAGCTATACCTTTGAGCATGAATTTAAAGGCGGTAGTTATGGCCTGCTCTCGACGGCAGAAGATTACTGGAAATTCGCGCAGGCGATGTTAAATGGCGGTGAACTGAATGGTGAAAAGATTCTGGGATCGCGCACAGTAGATTTTATGACCAGTGATCATTTCACAGAACAGCAGCGCTATTCTCCTGCCACCACCTGGGGTTTGGGATTTTCTGTTGTTGATAAGCCAGGGCAAGTAGGCTTTCCGTTTAGCGAAGGCACATTCTTTTGGGGTGGTGCTGCCGCCACGACATTCTGGATCGATCCGGTAGAAGAAATTGTCGTGGTGGGGATGACGCAGCATATGGCGACACCCGGAACCGGAGACATTCGCGGACAACTGGCTGCCATGGTCTACAGTGCACTGATCGACTAGTTATCCGGGTTTAGCCGCCAAGACTTTTTTATGAGCAGAGCCTCACCGCCACTCGATGGTGTTACCGTGCTTTCAATCGAGCAGGCCATCGCGGCCCCCTTGTGTACGCGACAACTTGCCGACCTCGGTGCTCGAGTCATCAAAATTGAACGGCCGGATGGCGGCGATTTTGCTCGCCACTATGATGATCGCGTGCGCGGCCTGTCGTCTCATTTCGTGTGGACCAATCGTGGCAAAGAAAGCCTGACGCTCAATTTGAAAAAGCCGGAGGGGCGCGAACTATTAGATCGCCTGTTGCAGGGCGCTGATATCTTGGTGCAGAACCTCACTCCTTCGGCAGCGCGAAGGATGAACCTGGGCTATGAGCAACTCTCGCAACAATACAACAAGCTCATTGTTTGCAATATTTCAGGTTATGGCGACAGTGGTCCCTATGCTGGCAAGAAAGCCTACGACTTATTGGTGCAAGCAGAAGCGGGGTTTCTTTCTGTAACCGGCTTGCCCGATGCATTGGTTAAAAGTGGCATCTCTATCGCCGACATCGCTGCCGGCACCCAGGCCCACGCTGCTATTCTTGCGGCGCTTATTCAACGGGGCAAAACAGGCCGCGGTTCTAATATTGACGTCTCTATGCTGGACGCCATGGTGGAGTGGATGGGCTTTCCGCTCTACTACGCCTACGACGGTGCAGAACCTCCATCCCGCTCTGGTGCCGATCACGCAAGCATTTACCCTTACGGTGTTTTCACCAGCAAAGAAAACGAAATCATCATGCTTGGCATACAAAACGAGAGAGAGTGGGCAAGCTTCTGCGAGAAGGTGTTGCAGCGTTCCGAGCTAATTCAGGATGAGCGATTCGCAGCGAATGCGAATCGCTCTTTGAACAGAGAAGCGTTGCGCGCAATTATTCAGGAAAGATTTTCTGCAGAGTCTGTCGATTCGCTAACTGCCAAGTTGGATCAGGCGCAAATTGCGTACGCCAGAGTGAATGATCTTGAGCGTGTGTGGAATCACCCGCAACTGCGGGCGATGAATCGGTTTGCAGAAATCAATACACCCAGTGGTGATGTAGCGAGTCTACTGCCTCCTGCGCAGAACAGTGACTATGATCCGGCAATGGGTGGTGTTCCTGACCTGGGGCAACACACCGAATGTATTCTCGAAGAGCTAGGCTATTCAGAAAAAGAAGTCCAAACTCTTCGAGAACAACAAGCGATTTAACCTGGTGTCAACTTAGCGCTGATCGGCGTCGGTATTAGCGCGGGAGATAATGTAGGCGCGAATGGCTTCAGCCTCACCGTCTTCCAGGACATTGGCGAAGGAGATCATGCCGTTGTCCTGCAGTTCACCTTCCAGCACCACGGAACTCCAATCTGATTCGCTTACCATGCGGCTGCTGCGGCGCAGATCGGGATAAGTGTCGGGCCTCAGGCTGATACCGTCGTTACCATGACATACCGCACAAGTTCGGTTATAGGCTGTTTCGCCAGCGGCAATAACTTCATTGGGCGCGTCAGTCTGGGGAATTTCGAAATCAACATCCGTCTCAGTCTCTACCGGTATGCGTGGTAGCTGTGCTTCACCGCCAATACGGTAGACCAGCAATCGGGAGTTATTGCTGGAAGCGACGGTTGTCGATGCGGCAGCACCCGGTCCTTCCGAAGGCAGAGCAGGTGAGCCTACTAACAAGGCAATGTGCTGTTGGCCATCGATTTCATAAGTCGATGGCGCTGCCATGACGCCAGCCTGTGTGAGTGTTGACCACACGCGCTCACCGGTCTCATCGTCATAGGCGACAAACTCACCGGAACGGTTGCCCTGAAATACCAGTCCTGCAGCAGTGCTGAGTACGCCTGCTGGACCGTTTTCGACTTCGTGTTTCACACGCCACACTTCTTCCTGGGCCACGGGATCCCAGGCTTGTAAAAATGTGCCTTGGTCAGGCAGGCCTGGCGTGCTCCTTACCAGGCCGAAGCCTCGACCGAGGTCGATACCGGTATTCCATCCAGAGTCATTCACCACAAATTCATTGTCAGCTATGTATCCCATGTAGTTTTCAGTAATAGGGATATAAACCAGATTGGTATTCTGACTAAAAGACATGGGATACCAGTTATGGCCACCCAGAGCACTGGGTGAGGCAATAAAAGGCGTGCCGGTGAGATCGTATCGCGCATCAGGATTTTCTACCGGCCGCCCGGTCTCGAGATCGATATGGGTGGCCCAGTTTACTGGTACGTAATTTTCAGCGGAGATAAGTTGGCCTGTGGCTGCATCCAAAACGTAAAAGAAACCGTTCTTCGGTGCCTGCATCACAACCCGGCGTTCTTCACCGTCGATTTCCAGATCCGCCAACATAATGTGTTGGGTGGCAGTGTAGTCCCAGGTTTCACCCGGGGTAGTCTGATAATGCCAACGATAGCTGCCATCGTCGGGATCCAGCGCCACGATAGAAGTCAAAAACAGATTGTCACCACCGCCGGGGCTGCGTAGCGATTGGTTCCAGGGAGAACCGTTACCAACACCTATATAAAGCAGATCGAGCTCTACATCGTAGGCCATGGCATCCCATACAGTTCCACCACCACCGAGTGTCCACCACTGGCCGGTCCAGGTGCTGGCTGCATCGAACAGCTCTGGTTGTTCAAACTCTTCTGCTGGATTGCCAGGAACGGTGTAGAAACGCCAGTTCTGTTCGCCGGTTTCTGCATCGTAAGCCGTCACGTAGCCACGTACTCCATACTCGGCACCGCCATTACCAATAATGACATTGCCTTTGATTACTCGCGGTGCACCGGTGATGGTGTAGTTCAAGTCAGGGTCTACTGTTTGCGTTTCCCAAAGCTTATCGCCGGTTTTTGAATCCAGTGCTATCAGTCTGCCATCGAGTGTGCCGACAAATACTTTGCCTTCCCATACTGCGACACCACGATTAACCACATCGCAACAGGCCTTGAACCCAGTAGCGCGATCGACATTGGGATCATGCTCCCAAAGCAGCTCTCCAGTGCGGGCGTCAAATGCCCAGACGTTGCTCCAGGAGGTGCTTACATAGAGCGCACCGTCAACGACAATAGGGGTCGCTTCCTGGCCACGACTGGTGGTCATGTCTGCATACCAGGCCAATCCCACTTGATCTAGTGTGTCACGATTGATTTGGGTGAGCGGGCTGTACCGCTGTTCGTCATAGGTGCGGCCATAGCTCATCCAAACCTGCGGTTCCTGGGAAGCAGCAGATAGACGATCAGAATCCACGGCTGCGCCATAGTCTGCAGACTGAGCTGATAATGAACTAGTGAATATTCCGGCTGCGCACAACAGTAAAGGCGCAAGTAGCTTTCTCATTGGCATGGCTTCCTTAGAAGGCAGTTAGCAGTTAAATCATAAAGGAGGGTAAGTATAAGGATTTCACAGCTTAAGGGGCAGTTTCTGTGACCAGTTGCAGGACGATATTTGTGTCATTGTGCAACAAATTTCAGCCCTGTCGGCGCTCTTTCTTCGATGTTGCTGCGAGTTC
>JAKSCP010000469.1 GCA_022360535.1 Pseudomonadales bacterium
AAGAGCCGTTGAGCATGGGACAGGCTCACTGCTCTCGGTACAATACCCCCATGTCCAGTGCCAGAAAAATTACCCACTGCGATTGCGATTGTTTCTACGCCTCGATCGAGATGCGTGACAACCCTGAGTTGTGTAACAAACCAATCGCTGTGGGCGGCTCCCCGGAGCGACGGGGTGTTGTGGCAACCTGCAACTACGAGGCGCGCAAATTCGGTATCCACTCTGCCATGGCATCCGCTACAGCCAGAAAGCGTTGCCCCGACCTCATTATCATAAAACCGGATATGGAAAAGTATCGACTTGCCTCCACCCAGATCCATGACATTCTCCAGCGTTACACGACGCTAATAGAACCCTTGTCGCTGGATGAGGCTTATCTTGATGTGACTGAATGCGACGCATTTCAAGGTAGTGCCACCCTGATCGCAGAAGCTATCCGCGAAGAAGTACGGGAAACAATTGGTATAACCATTTCAGCCGGTATCGCACCCAACAAGTTTCTCGCCAAAATCGCCAGTGACTGGAATAAACCCGATGGTCAATTTGTCATCAAGCCACAAGATGTTGATCGATTTGTAGTGGATCTCCCGGTCAAAAAATTACACGGGGTTGGCAAAGTCACTGCAACCAAGATGAAGCGCCTGGGCATCGAGACTTGTGGCGATATACGAAAACTCGGTGCTGAACAACTAGAGAAACACTTCGGGAGCTTTGGCCAGAGATTACAGCAGCTCAGCCAGGGCACTGACGAGCGATCGGTGCAGACCGAACGGATAAGAAAATCCGTGAGTGTTGAGAATACCTACGCTGAGGATTTGCCGGATATAGAAGCTTGCTTAAAAGAGTTACCTAATCTGGAACAACAACTGGCAACACGTCTGGCGCGTTTGCAGGGAAGCTATCGTATTCAAAAGCAATTTGTAAAAATCAAGTTCCACGACTTTGTGCAAACCACCGTGGAGATGATTTCCGAATCAGCAACTTCCGAAAACTTTACCAGCCTTTGCCAGGATGGCTTTCAACGAGGAGACAAACCGGTACGCCTGCTTGGTTTAGGTGTACGGGTAGCACCGGCAGAGACTTTTTCTGACGAAACTGATACAGAGCAACTAGCCTTTTCATTAGATTGATCGCCGTATGAGCCGATACCGCCCACAAACAAAACCTGGCGCCAAATACATTACTCCTGAAGGCGAGCAAGCACTCAAAGATGAACTGCATCAACTGTGGAAAGTTGAGCGCCCCAAAGTGACCCAGTCAGTTTCAGATGCGGCCGCTCTCGGTGATCGCTCAGAGAATGCGGAATACATTTATGGCAAAAAGCGACTGCGGGAGATCGACCGGCGCGTGAGATATCTAAGCAAACGTTTGGAAGAAATCACAGTCGTTAACACTGCTCCGGACGATACCAGTAAGATTTTTTTCGGTGCCTATGTAACACTGGAAGACGATACCGGTCAGGAGCTGCGCTATCGCCTGGTAGGACCAGACGAGATAAACCCGCAAAAAGGCTACATCAGTATCGACTCTCCCATGGGTAAAGCGCTACTGGGCAAACAAGTCGACGCAGAGTTTGAAATAAACCTTGCCCAAGGCACGAATAGCTATGTTGTCGTCGATATCGACTATGAGAATGGGTAAATCATAGAGTTAACTCATGAAACACATCTCAATTCTTGTCATGCCGCGGGCACTGGGCTCCTCCATAACGATCCCATTGGAGATGCTGAGCGCAGCAAATGACATTGCTAATGCGCGCAGAGAAAGAGACAAAGTCAATCAAATAGAATTAGTTGGCCATCAACACAACCAGCATCAGCTCAGCGGCGGCATGCAAGTCCATTGTCACAGCACATTCGCCAGCATTGAGCGTACCGATCTTATTTTCATACCGAGTATCTGGCGCAAACCTGGGCAGGCAGTACGGGAAAGCAAAGAAGTCGTAACCTGGCTCAGGAATCAGTACAGGCTGGGCGCTACGGTTTGCGCAGTCGCTAATGGCGCATTCCTTGCGGCCGAAGCAGGGATTCTTGACAACAAACCTGCAACCACCCACTGGCGTTACTTCCATGATTTCGCGGTCACCTATCCCAATGTGAAGTTGCAACGCAAACGCTTTACAACTAATGCGGAAAGAATTTACTGCACGGGGTCGGTAAACGCGATCAGAGATATCATGCTGCACTTCATTGCCGAGCTCTACGATACAAGTATCGCTAATGAGATCGCGCAACATTTTACCCATGAGCTCAAACCGTCATTCGAATCGGAACTACTCAGCAAGGATCAGCACCATACTCATCATGACGAGCTTATCATTGCAGTTCAGGAGTGGCTGCTAAATCATTTCCAGCAAGAAATTGTAATGGCAGAAGTAGCCAACCGTTTTGGGCTTAGCGTACGCTCTCTCAACAGGCGATTTAAGCAGGCAACTAACACCACACCCATCAATTACTTGCAGAAACTAAGACTGGAACACGCGAAGCAATTGCTTAAGCAAAGCAATCTTGTCATTGCCGAAGTGGCGGGCACAGTGGGATATCAGGACACCAGCTATTTTTCAGAGCTATTCAAAAAAACCAATTCGATGACCCCAAATGAGTACCGTCAATTAGTGAGAAACAAACTCTTTTTGGCTGAAAGCAAACAGCCAAATCCCTAAAGATTTGGCTGTTATTGATAGCGAACCAGTCGCGCGAGACTTACTGTGACTGCTTTTCGTTGAATTGATCCAGTTGCTCGGCTGTCGCTTCCTGTTGATACTTGTCCTTCCATTGCGCGTAGGGCATGCCATAGACAATCTCTCTGGCCGCATCATAGTCGATGTCAATGCCCCTCTGTTCAGCCTCTGCCCGGTACCATTTCGACAAACAATTGCGACAGAAATTGGCAAGATTCATCAAGTCAATGTTCTGCACTTCTTTATGTGAATCTAAGTGATCCAATAAACGGCGAAACGTTGCAGCCTCTATCTCCAAACGCTGATTGTCATCCATACGAATTACATCCCTTCTTTAGTTACCTGACTAGGCAGCAGCACCATCGAAATCGTTCGCCTGGCGGTGGGCCTTGCTACTTCTGTGCTTTTTATCAATGGACTTTAACTGACGCTCAGCTGCATTAAATGCGTCGCGGATCGCGACATAGAGATCTTCATGTGCGTGGTTGTCATGTTGCTCCTGATTGACTCGCACTTCTTTGGTAGGAGTATGAATCTCCAACCCGACTGAGTAGACCTTTCCTTTGTGGTGATTATTGTGGGGAGAATCCAATACGACTCGACCAGTAATTATTTGATCGCAATAACGCTCAAGCTTGTTGATTCGTTTCTGTACAGCCTCATTGACGGCGTTAGATTGATCGATATTGTGGAAGACAACTTGGAACTCATTAGTCATAAATTTCTTTCTCCTGAATGTTCTTTGAGCATTTATTACGATTTGTCTTTTACTGGAATTATGGCCTCCTCTCTAAAATCAAATATTGCTTTGTATCTATGTTTTCCATAATAGTCGCGCTCAGATAACTGTTACCTGAGGAACCAGATAGGAATAAGGAAAATCGGATTGAGTTTGTTTGCGATCCTTGGAGCTGAAATCCAGGACGGGGCGGTGAAGAATAGCTTGCTCGCCTACTGCATGCTGCTTAAAAGCTAGTCTATGCTCTCTTATCGCGAGTATCACGAGAGGAGCGAGCGACTGATATACCAGACTACGAAGCGCTGGCATTGTCCCTCCTTTTCAATTCTTAATCTTAGATTACTCCTTTGCTACTCGTTTGTCTAAGACTCTGTGGGGACGCAATCTCACTCCCCGTTATAGCACCAATGCCAGGGTTCAAAGGCAATACCAAAGGGATTGCCTCTAGGATAGGTCATTGAAAAACGGTACTCATGCCCATGGGCGGAGAGCCATTTGAAAGCTTCAGTCGACTCGAACACTTCTTCCAGAGCAGGACAGTCCAAGGTACCAATATCCACCGCGCGACCGGTGTGATGCTCACTAAAACCTGGAGCCGCATTGACCCGCAAGATATCGGGTAATTTTTGACCGGCGTCCAGCTTCCGGCGAATCAGCTCGTATTGATACCGGTAATTGCGGAAGGCCGAGATCAGGTGAATGCTTACCCCATCCTGCGCTGCGGCTTGCTTCATGGCCGACCAGGCGGCGAAAGCCGCGGGAACCAGTTGTTGCTCTCGTCCGTAGAAATCCGGTTCAGTTTTGACTAACTCCGCAGGCTCTTCACAGACAGGCAGCTTGCAGTCCTGCAGCAGTTCCGCACTTATGCCAAGGGCTTCATGCAAATGACTCAGGTCTTCGTTCAGGGACGTGGATGGGCTCAAAACTTTGGTAAACCTTCAATTAGCACATGCCGGGGCGGTTTGTGGGTGGAGAGTTGCAGCGCCAATGCTAGGGAGCGCCTGGATTTTATGCAAGGCTATCTGGCTGTCTCCATAATGGCTATTTCACCATATTTATTGTCTTATTTGTCATATCCTGGTTTGCACAGTTTTCGCTTTAATCCCACAAAGTTAATAGCGTTGGAATTGTCGGCAAATGGCCCGGTTACCGCTCATAGTCAGTTTTGGTGGCATCAATCCCGCGGGCAGAGGCTCTGGGTTTAATGCCTACCGCCGCCTGATATTCGACAAGCTTTCATCCGCGCAGCAACTGACTACCCTGCAAAACCTGGCTACCTTGACCGGTAAACTGAGACAACAGGACGGTAGCTGGATTGACGGATCTGGCAGCACTGTTGAACTGGAGGCTTACCTGCAGGCGCTACAGCCAGAACTCCTGACCGGAACACTGATCCGAAAGTTAGAGTCTGAGCACTTCGATACCGAAGCCGTCACCTATCATCAGAAAGCTCAGCTGCAGGCGACTGATCAACAATTCAGTTTCACCCTGCGTAAAAAACAACTCCCGTCGCCAGTCCCAGACAATTGGCAAGTCACAGCAGGGGTGGATGGAAACCACGTAACCATAACCACCGACAGCCTCTCCGCCATGCTTCCAGCGGCCAGAGAAAGCGAGGTGAAATCGGCAGGCCAGCTTCCCACAGGATTTGATCCCGCCAGTACCTATAGCTCAAGAAACCATCCAAGAGCTTTGCAAATGACAGTATTTGGCGCCTCCGATGCCATTCAAGCTCTTGGCATTGATTGGGAAACCCTAAAGCAACTGGTACCTCCAGATCAGATTAGCGTCTATGCGGGTAGCTGCCTCAGCCAATTGGACTACAACGGCAATGGCGGCATGCTGCAAGCACGACTGTTGGGAAAAAAAGTCACTTCGAAGCAACTTCCTCTAGGTCTTAACGAGATGCCTGCGGATTTTCTCAATGCCTATTTATTGGGGAGTCTCGGCACTACCGGCCATAGCAACGGTGCCTGCGCAACCTTTCTCTACAATTTGCGCCAGGGCATTCGAGATATCCAGTCAGGCAGCCATCGCATTGCCGTTATCGGCACCAGCGAATCCTCCCTGGTTCCGGAAGTATTCGACGCCTTCACTACGATGGGTGCTTTGGCCAGCGATGCATCTCTGCGTGAGTTGGATAAGCTCGCCGCCGATTGTGAACCGGACTTTCGCAGAGCCTGCCGACCTTTTGCGGAGAATTCTGGCTTCACGGTAGCCGAGTCGGCTCAGTTTATTGTGCTATTCGATGACCAGCTCGCCATGGAAACCGGGGCCAATGTCTACGGTGCGGTCAATGACGTTTTTGTCAATGCGGATGGCCACAAGAAATCTATCACCGGACCAGGTTTGGGCAACTACCTCACCATGGCTAAAGCAACCTCAGCGACGAAAAATATTATTGGGGAAGAACGTTTACGCCATGCAACCTGGGTGCAAGCCCACGGCACTGGCACTCCGCAGAATCGCGTCACCGAAGCTGCCATTCTTAACAAAGTGGCGGGAACGTTTGGCATTAGTGACTGGCCCGTAGCAGCGATCAAATCCTACTTGGGGCATTCCGTTGCCTCGGCCGCAGGAGACCAACTCCTGACTAGTCTGGGTGTATGGAAGGACGGCATTCTGCCGGGCATTCTGACCACCCACAACCTGGCAGCAGACGTGGAGGATTCCAATCTCGATTTCATGCTTCAACATCGGGAAGTCGATCCTCTGCAAATCGATGCCGTGCTGATTAATTCCAAGGGATTTGGTGGAAACAATGCGAGCGCTTCAGTATTAGCGCCACATGTCACTCAAAGAATGCTGACTAAACGTCATGGTGCGAAGGTTATGCAACAGTACCAGGAACGCAACGCCAAAGTTCAGGAGCAAACAGCAGACTACATCAACGCCACCAACCGTGGAGACAACCGCACTATCTATAAATTTGACCACAATGTGCTTGATGCCTCTGCATTGGAAATGAGCGATCACTCCATCG
>JAKSCP010000470.1 GCA_022360535.1 Pseudomonadales bacterium
CATAGCTCTCATAAGCAGCGACATGAAACAGACACCTGGCGTAAGCTTTTCTGGAAACCCCTTCATGGGATGTTACATACTCATCACAAGCAAACTCTTGCAGATCGTGTAAATCTCGTTTCCAGGCATGTGCCGCTGGATTCCAAAAAAACACGATGGAAACCAGGCGAGCAAAAACTGACCAATATAAATCACCCCTACGAATGTGATGACCTTCATGCTTGAGAACCAGTTGTAGATTCTCCCTGGCGAGAATTAACTCCTCAGGCAAGACTATGGTTTTCGTACGTAATAAACCCGTGGCGAACGGAATTTTGATATTCGGGTTGTAAACAATTTGAACTTTGCCAAGTTTTTTCAGGTTGGTGCTTTCTCTGATGATGGCCTTCAGCTTGATGAATTCTTTGGCAAACCTGTACACGTTGATCACAATACCAACCATCAGCAGCAGTGCCACCGTAATCACTATCGCAAATCCCATTGGTTCAGATTTGATTTGTAAGTTCTCAATCGGAATCAATTCGGACGTAGGCGATTGAACAGAAAGTAAGACCACTATGAGTGGCATAAGCAGCGGGGAAAGGAACACGATTCGGGCCATGCGCAACTGAAAGTTTGCTTTTGTGCCCTTATTGAACCGGGATTGCACGAATGTTGCAGTATCCCAAACAACGTAAGATGCCATCACTAGCAAACCGAGCTTAAAGTAGTTCAATAGAATAACTGCTAAGGTCATCACGCCCCGTCCTTATACTTATGTCTCTGCCCTATAGATGTTCAGTCGATGTTTAGTCGCGGTTTTCAAACTCTTTGATTTTCTTTGATAACTCGGTGTGAATCACTTTTAGTTCATCAGGGCTAAAGTCATGATCGTCAATGAGTCGAGTCGCCAGATCGGCGGGTGCACCGTCAAAGAGCTTTTCTACTATCTGAGTGATTGCTTTGGATTCATACTCTGCCCGCGATACCGCTGGTGAGTAGTGGAGCGTTTTGCCAACCATACGTGAATCCAGAAAGCCTTTCTTCGCAAGCAACCTGATCACAGCAGCAACGGTTGTGTATGGCACGTCATCTGCTTTCACCATCGCGTTTCGCACCTGGCGAACCGTGGTCTCACCCAATCCCCAGATCAGCTTCATGAACTCCAGCTCGGTCTGAGTCAGGAGCTCGGTCTTCTTGTTTCCCATCTAGCAGATCCCACTCTTGCTGCCCCACCCCTGAAGTCCGGGCTTCATGAGGGATTGACATATCTACGCATATATACGTAGGATATCAACGTATATATGCGTAGATTGTAGAACAGGTGCGGAATCCCTGCAATTTGGCGCCGCTGATCCCATCGCCTGAGAGTTTGCTGGAGCTTGCTGATGAATACCAAAACCAAGAAATCGCTAGTTGGCCTCGTTGCACTAGTCACCTTTCTCACGCTGGGAATGGTCCAAAACCATTTGCAGCAAAGTGCTACTGCCGCCAGTACAGCCGTGGTTGCACCCAGCTTCCAGGTTGACCCCTTCTGGCCTAAGCCTCTACCTAATAACTGGATAACGGGCAATGCTATCGGGGTAGCAGTCGACGACAGAGATCACGTCTTCATCGTGCACCGAAATCAAGACGAGATTTTCCTCAGCGGTGGGCGTGAGATCGGCCTTACTGCCGGCGTGAGTGAGTGTTGCAGTGCAGCACCTCCGGTTTTGGAATTCGATCCGGAGGGTAATTTGATCAGCGCCTGGGGTGGTCCAAGTGATGACTACACCTGGCCTGCTTCAAATCACGGCATCGAAGTAGCTGCCAATGGCAATATCTGGATAGGTGGCAATGGCAGTGGGGATTCTCATGTATTGGTGTTTACTCGCGATGGACAATTCATCGCCGAGTACGGCGAGCCAGGTAACGGCGCCGACAGCAACAGCACAGAACACTTTGCCCAAGTCGCTGAGATCGCAATCGACAGGTCAGCCAATGAAGCCTACATCGCTGATGGCTATATCAATAAGCGCGTCGTGGTTCTCGATGCCGCCACCGGCGCTTTTAAACGCTATTGGGGTGCCTACGGTAATACTCCGGCGGATGATCGGGTGATCTATACCCCGGGAGAAGCACTGCCAACGCAATTCCGAGGACCGGTGCACTGTGCTGAACCGTCACTGGATGGCCTGGTTTATGTGTGTGACCGAGGAGCCAACAGAATCCAGGTATTTCGCACCGACGGGACTTTTGTAAAAGAGAAACAAATAATTCCCAACACCACGGTACAAGGTTCAGTTTGGGACATCGCGTTCTCGAAAGACGAAGATCAAAAATACATCTTCGTTGCTGATGGCCAGAACCACCGCGTACACATTCTTGAGCGGGAGACTTTGGATATTTTAACCACCTTCGGAGATGGCGGTCGTGCCCCAGGTCTGTTCTTTGCCGTGCACAGCATCGCCACCGATTCCAAAGGTAACATCTATACCACTGAAACTTATGATGGTCGGCGTCTACAGAAGTTTGTCTATCAAGGACTAAAAGCCGTAACAAGTCCTAATAGCGGAGCACCATGGCCAGCAGATAGACTCTAGCTGATTACGTTCCGGTGAGAAGGTCACCACCAGCTCCCAGTTAGTTCTACTTCGCTATCTTTGGTCTGAGGGGACAGGTAAAATACCCGCCCCTCAAACCACCACAGAAGTAGCAAGTTGGGCCAGAAAACTCCCCTTTATCAGAAGCACATCGACGCTGGCGGCAAGATGATCGACTTTGCCGGCTGGGATATGCCTATTCACTACGGTTCCCAGTTGGAGGAACACACCCAGGTGCGCACAGACGCTGGGGTGTTTGATGTCTCCCACATGACTATCGTCGACGTGGAAGGCCCCGCCGCCGAATCCTATTTGCGCAAATTGCTGGCCAATGATGTGGCAAAACTCGATGTGGTCGGGCGCGCTTTATATAGCGGCATGTTGAACGCCGAAGGCGGCGTAATTGATGATCTAATTGTCTACCGCATGGAGTCTGGGTTTCGCGTAGTTAGCAATTGCGCCACCCGTGAAAAAGACTTGGCCTGGATGC
>JAKSCP010000431.1 GCA_022360535.1 Pseudomonadales bacterium
TATCCTGGCACCAGATCAGGCTGCAGACCTGGTTGCTCTGCAGCCAAGAGTAGCAGTAAAGATTTCGATGGGTAAAGTAGGGAAAAAGTACCTAACGGTAAGGTTCTGGTTCCTAGCGATTGTCACTGGCAGTCGGTGACAGCTCACCATAGATGTTCATAGTCGGAAGGTCCGGCTTGAAATCTATATGGCAGCTCTCACAGATATCCACTATTTCATCACCAGCTCGTCCTATGAGTTCCGTGTCTTTGCTGCGGGCAGCATTGATCGCACGCCCAGCGGCTTCGGACAGGGCATTGGCATACTCTGTCCATTCGCTGCGTCCAGTCCACATGGTGTCGACCGGACCTGAGCCGGGAATGGTAATGAGTGATCCACCCAGTTGCAGTTGTCTGGCGAGATGTTCAAGTTCCCGCCAGTCACGATCACTTTGCGGATTGCGCCAGGCAGCTACCCAAATGGGATCTGCTGAATGATTGATTAAGGAAGCCATCACTTCGTTAATGCTCATTGGCAACCTGAATTCCTCGGCTTCGTCTGGAGAGGGTATGCAGCGGGTCAAAGCGATTGCGATGCTGGCTAGTAGTACCGTTGTTCGAACTCGTCTAAACAACCACCAGGATTGGTCTTGTTTCATGATCGGCTCCTATCACTACGAGTGACTTGATAGGTTCAGTGTGGAGCCAGACAGGGCATTGCTCAATGCAATTCGATTGTTCTATTGATACAGGTCAATCGCGAAAACTGAAGTGTGCAAGATTTAAATTTTTGATTACTAATTCGGTGTATTTAACCGAAGATGTTTTCCTTCTGAGTGCGGATAAAGCGGGCATTGTCTTCACGGCGCGTAAAACCAATCCGGTCGAAGTACTCCAAAATCTCTATGCAGAGATTGCGTCCTATGCCAGATGCATCGCGGAATTGAATGACGGAAAAGCCGCTATCTGCATCATTGGATTCAGCCAGTTGCTCGGTAAATTCTGCAAGCTCGGCGATAGTCTCGGGTAAGTAGTGCCTATTATCAGCTACTCGAATCAGTATTCCTGACTTTGTGCATTGCTTGAGTATTCGTTCCAGGGGCTTGAGCGGGATGTTTGTAAGATCCACCAATTCCCTCGTCCTCGGTGGAATGTTTCCAGCGTTTTTCAGAATCGGATGAATCTTGGCAAGAAACTGCTCCTCTTCCTGGCTCAAACTCGCCTGGTGATTGGGCAGGTGCAGAACAGTTCCAGTGCGGCTGAGGACTGCTTGCTGGATCATCAGCTCAAGGATTGCATTCAAGAGCAGGGGGGAACTCTGAAAATCCAGTGCGCTGTTGAGCTGCGGTTCACTAATACCCGGTGAGCTTCGGTTAGCAGTATGAAAGGAGTCGATCTGTTTGAGGATTTGGGTGTTGAAATCCGCGAAGTGCGACTTTAATAGCAGTCGGGGGCTGTCTGAGCCTTTTAGAGTTAGTGTGACCGTGCGTTCACCCATCCGATCAACTAGTGAGCGGAAGGCGGCGGTAGTCAGATCATAATTGCAAGAGAATTGTTTGCAATCGACGCCAAAAGGGCTTGTTTCGAGCAGCGCAACGAGAGCCTCAGGTGCCGGGTTTCGCTTGCTCTTGAGTTCAATTAGTCTGGTTTCGCTGGATCGACCTTTGCGTGGCACAAAGATATCGAGTACTTGACCGCCGCCAATGGTGTTTTTGGCTGCGGGGTCGCGGATGACAAAACGATCACCGTAGTGAGCATGCATCGGTTGCTGCGAGCGGACCTGGTAAATGCTGTCAGCTTCATCGAGCGCACGGATATTTACTACGTGGTGCGTGGCACCGATGTAGAGGTGGTATTGAGTACTGGATCTGAGTCTTACCTCTTCATCCAAAAACGCCAGTTCAGTATCGATTCGAAAGCAGGGTTGATAACTCGCTTTCTCCTGCAGCCAATCTCCTCTCTGCACCTTATCGTGAGAAACATTGATATTCACGGCAGCCCGCTGGCTGGCTTGCAGCTGTTGAATAGCATGGTCGTCGAGTCGAAGTCCGCGAATCCTTACCTCCTCCCCGGTTGCACTGAGGACCAGTTGCTCTGCGTTTCGCAGTTGTCCCTGTTTGAGCGTGCCGGTGACCACGGTGCCGATGCCTTTAACGCTGAAACTCCGGTCCACAAGAAAGCGAGTGCGGTGTTCTCCTGTTGTTAAGCTTACCGTATGAGCCGCTTTTTCTTTTAGATGGTTCAGTAGCTCGGGCGTTCCTTCTCCACTCAAATTATCTATGGGGAAGAATTTTGCATTCTCGAAATTTTTTGTATTCAGTAGTTGCGCAACCGCGATTTCAGTTTCTTTTAACTGCTCTTTGGATGCGCGGTCAGTCTTGGTAAGTGCAACCACTACTTGCCGTATCCCTAACAACTGCAATATGGAAAGATGCTCCCTTGTTTGCGGCATAACACCGTCGTCGCAGGCTACTACCAAGAGCGCATGGGCTACACTGCCAACTCCTGCCAGCATATTGGGAATAAAATCAGCATGTCCTGGCACGTCAACAAAACCGAGAGTCACTTGATCGCCAGAATTGGCAGGGTCATTGAAGTGATGATAGGCATATCCCGGGTTGATGGTGAGGCCGCGCGCACGTTCTTCCTTGAGAGTGTCGGTATCGACACCCGTTAGATGTTTGATGAGCGAAGTCTTGCCATGATCGACATGCCCGGCAGTGGCCATGATCAGCTGCCGGGAAGTGGTGGAATCCTGATGATGCTCGTGATCAGGCATTGTAGTGGCTGAAGCTGGGGTCAGCCTGTACTCGGTCTATTGAATTTTACGATGTGGTAAACAATCGTTGCCACGATCAGCGCGGCGACAATAAATCCTGCATTAAAAACACCGCTGCTCATGTTCACGATACCGTAGCCTATCGCCCCAGTCATCAATGCGTAGTAAAAGAATGGCAACAAGGTCTTGCGAATAACCGAGCCTTCTTTGCCTACCAGTCCTGCTACTGCGGAGGCGGCCACAACATTGTGTACGCATATGATGTTCCCTGATGCGCCGCCAACGGCTTGTAGGGCTACTATCCAGGTTGGGTCTACCAGAATACGCTCCCCGACTCCGAACTGAAACAAGGAAAACATCATATTGCTGACGGTATTGCTGCCGGCAACGAAGGCGCCCAGGCCGCCGATGAAGGTAGAGAAGAAGGGCCATGCAGAACCCGCCAGGTTTGCCACTCCTTCGGCCAGGGCAATCGGCATCTGCTCATAACCAGCCGCTCCACCGCTGGAGTTGATGAACACCTGCACCATGGGCACGGTGAACACCAGTGCCGTAGAGGCGGGAATGAGTGTCTTCAAGGAACCGGAAAAAGCCGTCTTATAGGAGCTGCCGCGCATCCCGTGCAGCAGGATTGTAATTAATGAAACCAGGATGAAGATTGTTCCCGGAGACCACAGCGGTTGAAACGAATGGGTGATATCACTGCCAAAAATTTGTGGCCACACCCAGGTGATGAACGGTGAGTCGTCACGCAAAAAAGCACTCAGGTTGAGAAATCCCACTTGCAGTCGGGTTAGGACCAGCAGTCCAGCCACAAAAAGGTAAGGTGACCAGGCACGCATTAAGCTCATGGTGGTACCGGCATCTTCGTTGTCGGTCGCCTGTAAAGCGCCAGTCCACTCCGATTCCCAATTGGCTTTATCGTCAAAATCCCAGGCTTCTTCTTGCGTTGGCATTAGAAATCCTTGCCTTGCTGCCGTGACAACTATCGCCAGGCCGATGAGGCCACCAAACATCGATGGGAACTCTGGGCCCAGTAAAGACGCTACAGCGTAGTAGGGGATGGTCATGGAAAAGGCTGCAAACAAAGCAAACTTCCACACCTTGAATCCGTCGGCAAAGGAGCGGTTTTTGCCGAAGAAGCGGGTCATGATGGCGGTGACCATAAGTGGAATAAAAGTGCCGCCCAAAGCATGAATGAGTGCGACCTTGGTTGCGATAAAGCTCAGGAATGTATCCCATTCAGCGAATCCACGTTCGATAGCATAGGCCGTCATATTGGGGTCAGCTGAAAGTCCAGTATTGACACCTACCAGGATGGGTGTGCCCATGGCGCCGAATGACACTGGAGTGCTTTGAATGATCATGCCAGCGACAACTGCTGCCATTGCCGGAAACCCAAGACCTACCATGAGTGGGACAGCGACAGCAGCAGGTGTGCCAAAGCCAGCCGACCCTTCGATAAATGAACCGAACAACCAGGCGATGATGATCACCTGGATGCGGCGGTCGGGAGTGATATCAGAAAACCCCTTGCGAATGGTGTTGATGGCGCCGCTTTCTCGCAGGGTGTTCAGCAGCAGAATTGCGCCGAATATGATGTAGATAAGTTCTGCCGCCACCATCAAGCCATTAACGCTAGCGGCAAGAATCTTGGTGGCCGATACTTGCCAGACCAGATAGGCAAGGCCGGCAGCGACGATATAAGCGATGGGCATTGCGCGGCTTGCAGGCCATCGCAGTAACACCAAAAAGATAGCAACTGAGATTATGGGTAGCAGCGATAGCGCGGCGAGAACAGCAGTGCTCATGATCTTTATTCTATTTTTAATATTGTTATTGGGAGCTGCGGCTCAGCTTAGCAGATATCCTCAAGTAAGATAAGCGGGGTTCGCGTGATAGAAATAGCGGCGTTACCAGACATTCTGTGCGTTGAAGATTTCTCGCCGGATAAGTGGAATAATGGGTATCGGGATAGGGACAAAAGGGGAGCTAAACCTATGGATATATCTCTCATAATCATACTTGTGGTTATTGCGATATTCTTCTTCTATTTAGTTGGCATCTACAATCAGCTAGTCAGTCTGAAAAATCGTTATCAGAATGCCTTTGCCCAAATCGAAGTGCAGTTGAAGAGACGCTACGATTTGATTCCAAACCTGGTAGAGACCGCGAAGGCATACATCAAGCATGAGCGGGAGACCTTGGAATCGGTAATTGCTGCGCGTAACGCAGCTGCATCAGGATTGGCGGCAGCGGCAGCTGACCCCGGTAATGCAGCAGCCATTCGAGAACTTGCAGGACAGGAGGGTGCTTTGGCAGGCGCGCTGGGGCGACTGAACGTGGTGATGGAGGCTTATCCAGATCTTAAAGCCAATCAGAACATGATGCAGCTTACTGAAGAGCTTACAGCGACAGAAAACAAAGTGGCGTTTGCAAGACAGGCGTTTAATGATCAGGTAATGTCTTACAATACCTATCGTCAATCATTCCCGCCTGTCGCAGTTGCTGGAATGTTCGGCCATGGCGCCGACGCGAGTCTCCTTGAGTTCGAAGACAGTGCTGAGATTCAAGAGGCGCCAACAGTCTCATTTTAAAGCTGAGAGCGTGATCGACGATTGTGTGATTCGGAAATCGAGACTGTCAGCGAAGACAGTCTCGGTGTTTACATAGTGTTAAGCGCGATTGCGCAGCCTGGCTTGTGCTGCAGCCAGTCGGGCTATTGGTACCCGCGGTGGTGAGCAGCTCACATAATTCAATCCTACCCGGTGGCAAAAATCGATAGATGAGGGATCACCAGCGTGTTCGCCACAAATCCCGAGCTTGAGATCGGGTCTGGTGTTACGTCCATTGGCCACCGCGAACTCCATTAATTTGCCAACCCCTGTTTGGTCCAGGCTGGCAAAAGGATTCTGGTTGTAGATTTCCTTCCTTTGATACTCATCGTAAAACAGGCCCATATCGTCGCGACTTAAGCCCAGTGTAGTTTGGGTGAGGTCATTGGTGCCGAAGCTGAAGAAGTCAGCCTCCTTGGCAATCTCATCTGCCGTGATGGCTGCTCTGGGTACTTCTACCATGGTGCCAACGATGTAATTGATTTTCACTTTTCTCGATTTCATTACTTCAGCGGCTACTCGATGCACGGTACGCAATTGGTCTGCCAGTTCTTCACGAAAGCCGACCAATGGAATCATAATTTCCGGATTCACCTTCACACGTTTCTTGCTCTTTAGAACCTGTGCTGCTGCTTCAAAGATTGCCCGTGTCTGCATCTCTGTGATTTCGGGATAGAGAATACCTAGCCGACAGCCTCGGCAACCGAGCATAGGATTCTCTTCGTGCAATGCTTTGATTCGATCGATTACAAAATCGAATGGGACGCCAAGTTTTTCTGCCAGCTGACGACGAACTACATCGTCGTGGGGGAGAAACTCGTGTAGCGGCGGGTCCAGTAGTCGAATGGTGACCGGTCGTCCATCCATCGCCTTGAACAAGCCAATAAAATCCTTACGTTGAAACGGCAGTAGTTTCTTTAGAGCAGCCCGGCGCTGGACTTCGTCCACCGCCAAGATCATCTGCCGCATATAGTCGATGCGATCGCCGTCAAAGAACATATGTTCGGTCCGGCACAGTCCTATGCCCTCGGCGCCGAAGGCCACTGCCTGCTCTGCCATCGCGGGGGTATCAGCATTGGTACGAATCTTTAAGCTCCGATGTTTGTCGGCCCACTTCATAACAGTTTGAAACAGCTCATAGGTATAGCTGCTCTTCGATCTTAAGCTGCCTTCGAGTACTCGTTTAACCTCAGAGTCCGCACTCTCAATCATGCCCTTGTAGATCGCCCCGGTGCTGCCATCGATGGAAATATAATCGCCTTCATGCAGCACGACTTTGCCTGCAGTGAGGGTGCGCTTTTCGTAATTAATATTGATGTCGCCCGCGCCACAGACACAGACCTTGCCTAGCTGGCGAGCTACCAGGGCTGCATGGGAGGAAACACCTCCGCGCGAGGTGAGAATGCCTTGGGAGTGCAACATGCCTTTCAGGTCGTCGGGGGAGGTTTCCGTACGGCACAGCACAACCTTGTTGCCCTTGCGGGTTTCCGCTTCAGCGGCGGCAGCGGTGAACGCAATACGACCCGTCGCGGCACCGGGGCCTGCAGGCAGGCCATGGGCGATAACCGTAGCGGATTTCAAGGCTTTGGGGTCAAACACTGGTACCAACAAAGAATCGATTGATTCTGCCGGTATCTTCAACAGGGCGGTTTCCTGGGTCATCAACCTTTCTTTCTGCATCTCAACAGCGATGCGGACGGCAGCCAGTCCCGTTCGTTTTCCGTTTCTTGTTTGCAGGATAAACAGGCGACCATTCTCGATCGTGAATTCGAAATCCTGCATGTCTTTGAAGTGGCGTTCCAGCTTGCTGCGTACACGCTCCAAGTCTTTGAAGCTGGTGGGCATGGATTTCTTCATGTGACTGATGGGTTGGGGGGTGCGAACACCAGCGACCACATCTTCGCCTTGGGCATTGATCAGGTATTCACCATAAA
>JAKSCP010000471.1 GCA_022360535.1 Pseudomonadales bacterium
ATTGACGGTCACATCCACCCCGAAATCCACCTGATCGGCATCTGCAGCCGAACTGATCAAGCTGACTTCTTCTGCAGACAGCGTCACCGCAGGGACCAGTTGCGCAGGCTCATAGCTGATGCAAGCAGTCAGTGCGGCAAGTAATGACGCAAGCGCGAATGATCTTGTTGCGAGGATTGTTTTGTCTAAGGAGAAGTTCATATTTTGCGGCGCTGCACCAGCACTAACATAACTATTACCAAGATTACCAAGCTGGGCAGTGGTACCCAATTATTCAAGTCCAGAAAGCGTTGATCGATCAGTACATCTGAAAAGCCCCGCACCAGGCGGCTGACATCCTGTAAGTAAGATTGATCCAGCAGTGACGGTAGATACGTTGCATACAAATAAAGCCCATAATCACCCAGAGTGGACTTGAAGATATCCAGTACCAGAGTCAATCCTAAAGCCGTCACCACAGCCTGGGTGGACGTGTTGGCTACAACGGAAATGACTAGTCCAAGTGCAATCACTGCAGGGAGGGGCAATAGGGCAAGTCGCAGACCGAGCACAATCTCCTGTTGAATCTCCTGCTCGCTAATCAATTCGAAACCATCTTCTACCACGGCACCGAACTCCCACAGCAGGCCGCTAAAGAGGTAACTAGTCACCAACAGCACTAATAAAGAAAGAAGAGCGAGTAGATGCAAGTGCAAAAGTTTAGCCAGCATGATGGCGCGACGACTGCTGCTGCGGATCAACAGGTGTCGAATGGCGCCGCTGTCACGTTCGCCACTAAAGCTGTAGGCCGCCTGTGCCACCAGCAATAAACCGAGGAGCGTGAGTCCGGTGTCTAATCCGTCCACGAAGTGCCCGTAGGCGTTATTTGCCATAGCGGCATCGAAATCTGATGCCCCGAGCAGGCTGTCTCTGGCGGCGGCACCGGTATCTCGTAGCTTGGTCAGAAGATACTGCGCAATAACGAACAGCGAGGGCACCAGCACCACTAGCTTGCTGCCCAATGTTCGTAATGAGACAAACAGCTCGCTCTTTAATGCGGGGATGAATCCGTTCATGCTGCTTCACCGTTGGTAATTAGGCGGAACAAGGCTTCCAGTGAGGCGCGTTGCTGGATCAGTTCAGATACGGCGATGCCGTTGTTCACCAATAACGAGTTTACCTCGGCCGGATTAAGTTCCCCGATATCCAATGACACGAGGTCTGAGTCTGAGTTTTCGATCCAGGACATGCCATTGTCAGTGGCGAGCTGTCGAGTCTGTTCTTTGTCTGAAACCCGCACCTGCAAGAGTGCACTCGCGCTGTTGAGGAGGTCAGCCTTACTGCCACTGAGGGCAATTCGTCCCTGATGCAGAATGGCTATATGGCTACAGATCTGTTCCAGATAAGGAAGCTGGTGACTGGACAGCAGAAAGGTCGTGCCCTGTTCGCGATTCAGCGCGGTAATGAGCTGCAGGACATCGTCAACACCGCCCGCATCCAGTCCGTTGAAGGGCTCGTCAAGTAGAACCAGTTCAGGATTGCCGATTAAGCCCTGAGCAATGGACGCGCGCCGCTTGTTGCCCAACGAGAGATTCTTAATCTTAAAATTTTTGAAGGCTTCAATACCCAATAAATGGGTAACTTCATCAATTCGTTTCGAGCTTGCTCCGCACAGCATGGCCGCATGGGCCAGGGTTTGATTGACAGTCAGATTGGGATTGAGACTGGGCGTATCAAAAATGGCAACAACGCGCCCCTCATTTAAATGAATGTGTTGGGGCTGCCGCCCAAGAATAGTGATATCACCACCGTCGTTGGTTTGCAGTCCGAGTACACATTCCAACGTGGTGGTCTTACCTGAACCATTGAGTCCAACCAGGCCATGAATGGCGCTGCGTGCCACTTCCAGCTGCAAACCGCGGATAACCTCGAACTTACCGTAGTTCTTGTGCAGGTCGGAAATCCTTAGCACAGGTTCGATAGAAGAAGTATTCATACCAACGGCATTAAAAATACTGAATCACTTCAGTGAGGAGTAAAGCATCGGTGACAGGCAACAGACCGCCACCGTGCTATCAGAATCAGTCTACAAACAAGTCTTGAACTTGAACTTGTTGGACTTCACCGAACTGTTCCAGTTCCGCTGTATCGATAATGGATAAATCACCCACAATGGAAATCAGTTTGGCGCGATCTTTTACGTGTTCCTGTTGGAACGCTTCCAGATCCTGCAGGCTGGCTTGCTGTAATTCCTGGAAACGGGCTCGACGCGGATCACCCTCAAACCCCTGACGTTCCCAGCTGCGCACTGCCCCAATGACCTCCCGGAAGTTCAGCTTGGAGGTGCGGTAACGGTTAATCAATGAGTTCACCGATTCATCAAAGCGCTCAGACGAAGAGGGCATGTTATCGATGAGGTCGAGAAACGCCGACAGTGCATCGACAGTTTTGTCAGTCTGGGTGCCAATGGCGCCCATCATCAAATTTTCTGCCTCGAGTCGACTGCCTTGCATATAGCGGGCGGATGCGGAGTAGGCCAGAGCGCGAGCTTCCCGTAATTCCTGGAACACGACGCTGGACATGCCGCTGCCAAAGTAATTGGTGTAGATCGACGACAGCACGCTATCTTCTGGCGCGAATTCCCCATCAGCGAATTCAATTCGCACCTGGGCTTGTGCGGTTTGCTGATCGACGACCATGAGTTCAGTTGCATCTACCTGACGTGCGCGACGAAAACGAAAATCCGGTGTGTCCTGCAGTTCGCCTTCAACGTTGTGATGGCGGCGCAGTACTTCCACCAACTGTTCCAGCGGCAGCGAGCCGGTGTAGGCAATCGTGTGCTTATAGTTCAGGAGTTCTGCAGGCAGGCTCAATAGTTCGTCAGCTTGAGTCTGCAGAATTTCTTCAGAGGTCAAGGCTTCCAGCAACGGGGATTCTTCACCATAGCGGTTGTACATGTAGAGCGCCTGGGCAATGGCTGGCGGAGAACTCTTACGATCTTCCCGCGTCTTCAACACAATGCCCTTGAGCTGATTTAGAGTTTCTTCATCGCTGGTAGGCGTCTTGATAAGTTCCATCATCAGCGCGATGGAATTCTCGAATTGGTCGTCCAATCCAGTAATGGAAAAAGCTGAAGAGTTTTCGCCCGCACCAAATCGGAACTCGGTTCCCATGCGATACCACTCTTTCTGCAGTTCCTCATTGCTCATCGAATCGGTGCCCGCCACGTTGATCAGGCTGGTGGACATGCCAAGCGTTCGACTCTCTTCGGTGCCGACTTCCACACCAATGGAAAAGGTAAACAGGTCGTTGAGCGGGTTGGGTGCGTAGTAGAGCTCGACACCCGGTGCGAATTCGATCACGCGGTAATCCTGATCGGCCTCCACAAAAGAAGGTTCTATCTGGTTCACATCCATGGCAAGAATTCGGGCGGCAAATTCTGACTGGCGGGTAGGGTCGATGCTGACCGGATCGATTTGAGGTTTCTCTACCTCTGGCAATACATTCTGTTCATCGACGCGGTACACCGAGACGTAGTCATCAGCAAAATATTTGTTCGCCACATCCACCACATCTTGCTTAGTGAGTTGCTCCATGCGATCAATCTCGGCGATGTGGTAGTCCCAATCAGTGCCCTCGATAAAGGATTGACGCATCATCGCGACTCGAGCCGTGTTGAATTCCAGGCTGGCTTTTTCATTTTTCAGGAAGTCGTTGACGATGGCGGCGATGATCCATTCCTCAAAATCACCCGCCTTGATTATTTCGACCTGATCCAGAAGCAGTTGCTCGACTTCTTCCAGAGTTTGATCCTGCTTCGGCACACCATAGAGGTTTTGTGAGCCGAAATCATTCAGGAACAGTGGTGAAGAGCCGGCTTCAGAAACTAATTGCTGTTGGTTCAGATTCAGATTAATCAAGCCTGCAGTACGATTGTCCAGAATCATATCCAACAAGATCAGCGCTTCTTTGTCGGAGGATCCGTTGGGTGCAGTGCGAAACGCGATTTGCACCTGCTCTTCGCCAGGGTATTGCACGGTTCGGCGCTCGGCGCCTTGCAGTGGGGGCTCGTCCCAGGGCCCAACTTCTGGAATCTCTTTTGGCTGCCAGTGGCCAAACTTCTCGGCAATAAGCGCAATGGTAGTCTCGGTATCGATATCTCCACTCATGAAGATGCCCATATTATTGGGTACATAGTAGGTATCGAAATAGTTCTGGATATAGACCAAAGAAGGATTTTTCAGATGATCAACAGTTCCGATGGTGGGTTGCTGCCCATAGGGGTGTACTTTGTATAACAGCTCATCTACGGCGGTACCGATAATGCGGCCCGCATTGTCCAGAGTACGGTTCTTTTCTTCATAAACTGTTTCTAATTCCGTGTGAAACAAGCG
>JAKSCP010000443.1 GCA_022360535.1 Pseudomonadales bacterium
CGCCTTGGCCGTGTTAAACAAATATTTGCGCATATCCCAGGCGTTGGTTGGGCAACGCTCGGCACACAGACCGCAGTGCAGGCAGAGGTCTTCATTCTTCGCCATGATGCGCCCTGTGCTGAGATCACCGGATACATAAATGTCCTGCTCTTCGTTTTCTGCCGGTGCCATCATACGGGATCTGAGATCAGCTTCTTCTCCGTTTAAGGTAAAAGTGATGCAGTCAGTGGGGCAGATATCGACACAGGCATCACACTCGATGCAAAGCTGATCGGTAAAGACAGTCTGTATATCACAATTGAGGCAACGCATGGTTTCACCAAACGCCAGTTCTGGATCGAAACCCAGTTCCACTTCCATATTGATGTCGTTCAGTGTTTTTTCTTTCGCTGCATGGGGCACCGCATAGCGCACATCACTACTGATGTCGTTGTCATAGGACCACTGATGAATACCCATTTTTTGACTTTCCAGGGTAGTGAGAGGGTCGGGCCGGTCATCGATGTCTTCGCCACTGCACAGCAGATGAATTGAGAGGGCGGCGTCATGACCGTGAGCAACGGCGGTAATAATATTGTCTGGGCCCAGCGCGGCATCGCCGCCGAAGAACACTTTCTCATGGGTAGACTGGAAAGTGGTTTTGTTTAAGAGGGGTAGTTCCCAGCGATCGAACTCAATACCAAGATCGCGTTCTATCCAGGGAAAACTGTTTTCCTGTCCAATGGCGCACAACACATCATCGCAGGGCAGGATGACAGGATCCTCACCGGTAGGAATCAGTAAGCGTTTACCACTTTCATCATATTCCTTGCGCACCTTTTCGAATTCCATGCCGACCAGTTTGCCGTCTTCCACCAGGTATTGTTTTGGCACATGAAAATTCAGAATAGGAATGTCTTCATTCATGGCATCTTCGATTTCCCAGGGGGATGCCTTCATTTCGTCAAATCCGCTGCGCACAACTACCGTGACTTCTTCGCCACCGAGTCGTTTCGAAGTGCGGCAACAATCCATGGCGGTATTACCGCCACCCATGACCAGAACCCGTTTGCCTATAGAATCGATGTGCTCGAATGCCACGTTGGCAAGCCATTCGATACCGGTATGGATATTATCTTTCGCTTCCTCGTAGCCGGGTAAGTCCAGATGTTTTCCCAGTGGGGCGCCTGTACCTACGAAAATGGCATCGAAGTCTTCTTCCAGCAAGGACTTCATGCTGGTGATCTCTTCGCCGAATCGGCAGTTGATACCCATATCAAGAATGTAATGTAGCTCCTCCTCCAACACTTCGATGGGTAATCTGAAGCGAGGAATCTGGGTTCGCATTGCACCACCACTGACCGCATCGCGCTCGAACAATGTGATCTCGTAACCCAAAGGCAACAGGTCACGAGCTACGGTCAGAGATGCAGGGCCAGCGCCGATGAGAGCGATATGCTTGCCATTCTTTTTCTTGGGTATTTTGGGCAGGCGTTCAGCGATGTCAGATTTGAAGTCGGCGGCAACTCGTTTGAGGCGACATATAGCGACCGGTTCTTCCTCTACCCGCCCTCTGCGGCAAGCGGGTTCACAGGGGCGATCACAAGTGCGCCCAAGAATGCCGGGGAACACATTGGAATGCCAATTGATCATGTAGGCATCGGTGTAACGCTTTTCCGCAATGAGACGAATGTATTCGGGGACAGGCGTATGCGCAGGACAGGCCCATTGGCAGTCCACTACTTTGTGAAAATAGTTGGGATCGGAGATATTGGTGGGTTTCATGCGGGAATTAAATACTTTTTGTTATAGCTCCTGCAGCTGCAGATACCGTGTACCTTAATAAGGCATGCTTCCTAGTATAGGGCAATAGACAGCTTTTGAAAGCAGTTTATGACAGCTGACTTGTCAGATTGGATTCGGCTAATTTGCTGAAAATCTTGATATTTACCAGGTGTTCTACAGTTTCGAGTGTAGCCTGCAAGGCAGCCGCGTCCACACTTGAGGCGCCGGACGCTGACAGGGTAATTTCCACTTCGATTCCGCGTTCGAGGTAATGGAGAACAATACTGTCGATATCTTTTTCGGTGACCAGGTCGCTACAGGCTTCCTTTATTGTGGCGATAACTTCCGGGCGTGGAGGCAGGTGGGAGGTAGCGTGCTGCAAATGGGATTCTTCGCTGTGCTCTTCTGGATCGATGTGTACAGTAACGTCGGCGATATCACTAAAGTTACCAGTAATTGAGCGACTGACTATTTCACCCAGTTGGTGGCCTTCTGAGACCGAGATTCGGGGATTAACCAACAGCCGCAATTCCAGGATGATCTTACCGCCGGATGAACGGGAGCGAATGCTGGTAATGCCGAGGATGCCATCCACACTCAGGATGGTTTGTTCTATTTGTTTGCGTCTCTGTTGTGGAATAGCGGTATCAACGAGTTCTTTCAAGCTATCCGTGCACAGTTCCCAGCCTATCTTGGCAATAATCAACGAAACAAAGACACCTGCTACGGTATCCATCCAGGCATAGCCCTGTTGTGCGGCCAGCAGTCCGACAAGCACTGCCACCGAAGAAATCGCATCGGAACGACTGTGCCATGCGTTTGCCTTTAACAGACTGCTATTGAGGCTGTTGGCCACGCGCATGGTGTAGTGGTAGATCCACTCCTTGGAAGCAATGGAGACCAGTGCAATGGCCAAGCCTGCTGGGGCAGGGATGGGAAGGCTCGCTGTATCTTGTAGTCGGATATAGCTGTCGTACAGCAAGATGCCGGCGGTGGTAAAGAAGATGACCCCCATCGCAATAGTGCCAAGGGTCTCGAAACGGCCGTGACCATAAGGGTGATCCGCATCGGGCGCCGAGTGTGCGATGCGTGCAACCATTAATACGAATATATCGGTGATGGCATCCGTCAGTGAATGGATGCCGTCGGTCACCAGGGCAAAAGACTGAGTCAATGCGCCACCAACAATTTTGGTGATGCCCAAGGCCAGATCGAGAATCATACCGACAAGGGTTACTCGAGTTGCCTGGGTTTGAGCCGAAGCCTTGGTCATGATTAATGCGGGGTGGGCGAGGCGATTACGCTACTAAAGTCGTTAATTCTTTTCTTATTGGTTCTTGAAGAGATTAATCAGGAATTCGTGAAATATACCCGGTGACTTTGACCTTTACGAGATTCGCTTATGGAAGCCCAAAAAGAAAAGAGCCCAACAAGCTAAGCTGTTGGGCTCAAGATACTATCAAGGGAGAGATAAATGAAACAAAACCCACAATTTTGTATGCCATCTACCTACACTTACTCTGACTGGCGATTTGCCAGATAGTTCCCAATTATTCGGAAAAAACCGCAACTATTTTTAAGTACCTTCTTAGAGTCAAAAGTTGTTCAAAAATTAACCAATATGCTGGGCTAACTAGCTGTTATTCCTAAATATTTTCAATAACAAGATTCTCGATATCGAGAGCCTGCAGTGAATCTTTGTCGCTGATTATGCCGGTACTGGCCGTCTCTGGGGCGAAATAAGTCTCCGCGACCCGCCGCAAATCGTCCATGGAGGTTTCCAGCACGCCGCGGCGAAATGCCATCCGTTGCTCCAGGGTGCGCCCAAACAGGTGATTGTAGAACGCCTGCTTGGCCTCACCAGCGGGCGAGGTGGATTTATCCATGGCGGCGATCACGCCCAGTATTGCTTCTTCCAGGCGATAGTCCGGGTGTTGCGTGTCCAATAGCCAGGCAATAGAGCGATCGAAATCGTTCAGCGTTTCACTCAGGCGCGGATCTCGATAGGAAAAAAACCGAAAGGAAGCAGAATTGGGGTCCTGGCTGGCCCCGCCACCATAGGCGCCGCCTTGTTCCCGTATGGCCGTATGCAAAAACCCGTTGCGCAAAAAACCCGCCAAAACGTGCAATGTCGAATTATCCGGATGAGCGGCGGCGACAGTGGGATAGGCTTTGGCGCAGAAATTAACCTGAGTCGCTGTCGACCAGGCTTCGGTGACCTTCTCCCGAGTCGCTGGCAGGGAAAAACCATTACCCATATCGCTTGCTGTGGCTGACTGCCAATACTGTTCCAGGTCTGCGGTCATTTGTGTGCGTGAATCTTCATCCCCAATCAACAGGAAGCGCAGTGGCGCGTTGCTGATTGCCTGATGAATACTCTGCAGTTTGATTAATAGAGCGTTACGCAAGTCATCGGAACCCATTCCATCGCGCAAGCCCTTCAGTCTTTTAATGCCCTGCAGCCCGCCGAACTCATGATGCAATCGGGCTGCTGGACTGAGGCGACTGGAAGCAAGGCTCATGGCAAGGCTGTGACCACTGCCGGTAATGCTGTTCTCTTTTCTTGCACACAATTGTTCCACCAGATCAGCCAGCCGTTGAGCCTCATCGAAGCGTACCTGGTTAAAAGTGTCTCCTAACAGAGCAGTGAGTGCACCGTGATTGCGTGTCAGACACTTCGATGAAAACGTCAAAAAGGCCTTTACTACTTGTTCCGATTCCCGATCACTTCGAATGCTGGAGAAACAATTCACGCCACCGCTGATCATGGCCTGCCGTGTTTGTACTTCAGCGTAGTCTTGATTCCCGATGCCAAATTCCGGCAAGCAACTCGTATACAAGGGCAAAACTTCAAGCTGCTCAGGATTCAGTTCCGGCAGTTCAATTACGATCTGCTGATAACTCAATCCATTGGTTCCTTGAGCGTAGTAACTAAGCGGTATTTCATTGTCACTTAAAACAGAATCATTGCGTTCCGGTTCGGTTAATTCCGCTGGGACATCTTCCAACCCCACTTTCGGCAACAGACCAGGGTCATCTTCCTGCGCTTGCCGCTCAGCGAGTGCACGAGATCGAGAGACGATTTCCTGTATGCGATCATCGCTCAAGCTTGCTTTTATCTCAGCCAACTGTTCTTTCTCGGCTGCCAGCTTTTTCTGTGCGAGTTCTGTATCAGGTCTCAGAGTCAGTGTGATTCGGTGTGGGTTATCCAATAAAAGTGATTGCACCAGGTTTGGGATATACCTGGCGTCCTGAACTTCAACGCGTAGCTCTTCCAGCACAGGATCGATATTCATCAATTCAATTGGATCCCCCCTGTGTAAGGCAGTGGAGAGACCGCTCAGTATGAGTTGCAGACCATAGGGATAACTGTCTCCAGAAATTTCGCGCTGGTTTAACTCCAGTTGATGCAAGGCAGCCTCAACCTGATCCTGGTCGACGCCGTTCTCGACCAGCTGCTGCAGTGTTTCCAATATCAATGCCTCGACTGTTTCGGTGGCATCGGCGTTACACGCTTCCAGTCCTGCCATGAAAGTCATCTCGCGATTGGAATCCTCCAGCCCGCACATAGGTGATGGCGATTGGCCGAGATCGGAAGTCTCCAGGGCATACAGGAGAGGAGAGGCGCTGTTTTCCAGCAGTACACTGGAAAGCAGTTGTGCCTGAAACAATTCTTTTAGATTAGTACTCTTTCCAAGTAGCCAACCAACTACAACATGAGTCTTATTTTCAGCGGGTGCCTCCACTGCATAAAACTCTTCTACCTTGATAGGTGCCTGGTATCTTTCTTCATCGTCGACCCGAATGTCGCTGTCCAATCGCTGGAAACTGGAAAGAGCGAGTTCTTCCAGTTGCTGGTGATGGTCGAACGCGCTCATATTGCCAAAGGTCATGAACACAGAGTTGCTTGGGTGGTAGTGGGTCTTGTAGAAGTTCAGAAGCTGTTGGTAACTCAATTTGGGTATGTCTTCCGGCTCACCACCACTGTTGTAGTGATAGGTTGTGCTGGGAAACAGGTGTTTAGTCATCATTTGCCACAAGATGCTATTGGTAGAGCTCATTGCTCCCTTCATCTCGTTATAGACGACGCCTTTGTATTGCAGTTCTGAATCGGGATTTTCAGGTTCAGAAAACTCGAGACGATGACCCTCTTGCGCAAAATCCAATTCATGAAGTCGTGAAAAGAACGCTGCATCGAGATAGACAGATAGAAGATTTGCAAAGTCCTTACGATTCTTGCTGGCAAAAGGGTAGGCAGTCCAATCCGATGAAGTAAAGGCATTCATAAAAGTATTCAATGAGCGCCGAATCATCATGAAAAAAGGGTCGCGTACTGGAAACTTTTCGCTACCACAAAGAGCAGTGTGCTCAAGAATGTGGGCTACGCCAGTTGAGTCCATCGGCATGGTTCGAAACGCCACCAGAAACACGTTTTCTGGACTTTCACTTCGTAAATGGTAGTGGAGAGCACCGGTAGCGGCGTGTTCGTACTCCTCAATGGTGATATTGAGGGATGGAATGTGCTCGCTGCGGAGTTTCTGAAAGGCAGGATGCACAGCATCCTGGTCTGGTGAACTTACACTCGAATTCGCGTCCTTAATACTGGCGTCGGTCATATATTGCGCTGTCCTGAAGGTATCTACTTCTACAATAGTTAGCTATTGCAACTACGCCGGAGGTGCTTCCAGGCTGATGCGGCCTAGTTTACCGGAGCGGTAATCATTTAGTAATGCTTCTGCGGTCTTATGCCAGTTCAGACTGCCGCCTTTGTTGCGGGCACCCACATGAACACCAATGGCTTCCATAAGTTGTTCCGTGGATTCTGGTGCTTCTGTAATTTGGTATCGGTCGAGTACCGCATTGGCATCGATTTCCATCAACAGTTCAGCAGACAGCCAGCCGATTTCTTCAATGTCCAGGGCTGTCTGTCTAATCGCTCCGGTTAATGCCAGGCAGAGCGCAGCCCGCTGGTCTTCAAGCCTGGGCCACATCATTCCTGGAGAATCGATCAGAGTCCAATGCTGATCCAGTTTAATTCGTTGTTGACCTTTGGTGACAGCCGGCTCATTCCCAGTCTTTGCCGCTTTACGACCAGCAATAGCGTTGATTAATGTGGATTTGCCGACGTTCGGTATTCCGACGATAAGACAGGTCTGGCTGACATCGATATGTCCATTGGCATTTGGGCTTAGCCTTTCGAGGGCATCAACGATCTGTTGGCTGATGTTTTGTTTGTCGAGTTCTGTAACCAGGCAACTTTGTTTGCTCTGTGAATTGAAATACTCCTTCCAGCAATGAGTCAGCTGACGATCAGCAAGATCAGCTTTGTTCATAATTTTAAGCTTTGGTTTGTCTGCCGCGAGCTCTTGCAGTAGCGGGTTTGTGCTGGCAGCAGGAGCTCTTGCGTCCACGACCTCGACAACGGCCTGTACGGAACTCAACGTCTTGATAAGTTCTTTTTTGGCCTTGTGCATATGGCCTGGATACCAGGAAATCTTCATGAGAATACTATCGGCAGGATTCAGGAGGACGAGTATAATTTAGTCTAAGCTAGCGAAAAGGGAGCAAACCGTGTCGGTGCAGGAAATCATAGAGAAGAAGATCGGTAATGACTTAGATCCTTCTTTGCTAGTGGTAGAAAATGAAAGCCACCAGC
>JAKSCP010000319.1 GCA_022360535.1 Pseudomonadales bacterium
CTGCTGGTTGTCCACTATGGGAGGACTTTCTTCTAATTCGAAATCGAAGTCGGTATAGGTGGCTCCCCTTCCGGAATCGATTCTCGCATTGGCCCGATAACTCGGTGGCAATGTCAGATCAACATCACCATTGAAACTGCTGAAAGCCATTGGCGTGTCCGGAGTTACTGAAGTAAAAGAGAGCGTCAGGTCACCATTGGGAGTCTCTGCAGAAACGGAACCGGAAATATTTTCACCATAGATATCAGCGTTGACATTGGACAACTCGTGTTCACCGCTGACGCCACTGATACTCATGACATCACTGTTTCTGGTACTTAAGTTCAGTGATGTTTCTGTAGGTACCCTGGCAATTACATGGTAATCACCATCACCCCAATTGGGTCTGAATTTCACGACATTGTTCAGTTCCTCGACGACGAATCCAGGTGAGTTACCTATTCGGGTGAGGCCCCTGGCTTGCTGACCTTCCTCTTGCATGGGAATGACTGAAAACTCCATGTCGTCCCGGTCTTCACCTATGACGGTCACCTGTAGATTGCCCGACAATTCAAAAACAGCCGGTTCACCTGGATTACTTAGCTCTACTGCGAAGCTTTCCGCTTCGCTGGCGGCGAAGGTTGGACTGGCGCAATAACTCATGACTGCAATTAAAGCCAATCCACACTGTTTAATTACGCCTCTACTCATAATTGATTTCCTCAAGTAATCTTATGAATCTGTTGGTCGCCTGATGACAATATCGCCACTAAGGGATTTCACCGTCAGCTCAGGGCCGCCGTCGCCGAACTTTATCAGGGAAGAAGGATCTCTTCTGTAACTGGTAAGTTGCCCCACCTGTTCGACTATCACGGCAGATGAATGTGGTAGTTCTTCGTAATCGAATTCAGTTGATAGGTCACCATATTGACTCAATAGCTCAACGTTCAGATCAGGCACAGAATCGAAAAACAATCGGATGTCGCCGCTGACAGTTTCAATACTGCCGGTAGTAAGAGAATCCTCTATAACGATGTCACCAGTTACCGTTTCAAGCTGAAACTGATTATTAATATCGGTCAGTTTCAGGCCGCCACCGGTAACCGTGTGGAGATCAAGGAAAAAATCTTTGGGAACCTGCAGTTGAATGTCATACTGGAAACGATAGCCTCGCGAACGATTCTGGTATCGGTGGCTGTTGTCCCGATACGGGGTTTCAAGAAATACCAGCACCCCGTAACTTGTTTCCTCAACGATCATTTCCAGATCTGCTTCGGCCTGTTGTAAGTCCTGCTCTGAACCGCCTCGCCAATGTCCGTCAATCACGATCTCTATCGTTGATTCGTCGGTACCAACCACCTCGATTTCACCGATGATATTGTCGACCACGAGCCTGGAGCCGTTGAGATCAGATTCCTCAAATGAATAAGTCTCCTGCCACCGACGTTCCACATTAGAATCAAAGTCATCGGCGAAGGCACTGCCATGTAGTGCCCCAACACACAAAACTAAAACCAGACTGCCAATTCGCCACAGCTTACTGTTAGAGTTCAAGGAGTCTTCCTCCTGATTGGTGCCCCCCACCGTCGCGCTCCAGACTCTCCAGAAACTCCCCGACACCTGCTTCCAGAATCTGCTCCATCAACAAAGTGTCCAGTAATTGGCGTCGGTTAATTCCAGCAGCATTGGGCAGTAATTCAGCTTTTCGAAGTTGTACCAATGGAGAAGTCTCCTGGGAGAGAGTCTGAGAGAGTCGGTTCTGCACAAGGGGATTGTCACGGTGCAATTCCAGCGCATCGAGTGCAGCCAGTCGCACATTACCCGCGCCGTCCTGATCTACAGTTTCCAGCAATAGGCTGATCAGTTCCGGATTATTCGAACCACTTTGCAAGGCGTAGTCCACGCCCCGAAGTCTGGCCTGGATAGAATCCTGCCTGAGGAGAGTCAAGGTCATGACATCTCTTAATTCGGCCAGCTCCTCTTGAATGCTGGCAACCTCATTATCTGTAGTTGCTCGCGTCGGAAAAAATCCTGATGGCAGTCCTTGTCCAATCAGGAAGCTGGAGAGAACAATTGCTAAGGAATACGCAACGGCTCCGCCCGGGCTTGATGGCCATAACTTTTCAAACCAGCTGGTCCAGCTATGAACAGGGTTGCTGTCTCCAGAATTGTGCGCAACCAATGCGATCTCGTTATCGAGAAAGGCATGAAACCGATCGTGACTTGCTGATGAGGGTTGGAGTTCGGAACCCTCGTCCAGGTTTAGCCAGAGAGTCTCAAAATGGCGGAGTGTCGCTCGACATGCTTCGCATTCACCCAGATGAGATTCCATTTGCAATTGGTCGCCGGGATCCAGTTCGTTCTTCAGAAAACTGATCAATTGCCTCCTGGTGGAATCGCAACTCATTGTTTTTCCTCCTTTGAGTACAGCAGCCCTTGCTCTGAATCTCTGTTGTAGACAGTCCGCAGGTCTTCCATTGCCCGATGCAGGCGCACTTTGAGCGCGCCATTGCTACAACCATACATATTGGCCAAGTCGGCAATACTTAGTTGTTTAATCTTGGCCAGCAAGATCAGCTCCCTTTGTTGCTGAGGTACCTCCAGCAATGCCAATTGCAGTCTGCGGGCGTCATCACTTAACTCCTCGAGATAGCCAGGGTCTGATCTTTCGTCCTCGATAGCTTCCAGTCCCCATTCGGATTCACTGTGATGACCGGTTTCCTCGTTCCAGAAATCGATACTTACGTTACGGGCAATGGTTAACAGCCAGGTCGTGAACTTTGCGTTTGCCCGGTACCCCGATGCATACCGCAATGCACGTACAAAGGTCTCCTGCAGCATGTCTTCACCTAATTGGCGATTCCCCGTCAGCTTGATCAGGAAGTTAAATACAAGACGATGGTGTCTTTCGTAAATCTCACCCATCAACTGCAACCTGCCCTGCTGCACGCCCAACATTAGTTCGTTATCGGATTGCTGAGGCAACACACTTTCTCTGCTGTTTAAGTTGTATACCGGAGATTCCATGAAAGGTTACTTATCAACTGTGGAGAAATAACCGGATTTTCATCAGACGCTGGGTTAGGCAGAAACGGTATCAAGAATAGCAAACGAACTTCGGGCGCTGATCGGCGGTCAGAAGCTGATAACTGACTTTTTATACCTATCAGCCGTCGCCTGCCGAAAATCGGAGTGGTGCAGATACTGCCTGCCCTGCCCCATCGGTAGCGATGTTACGCATGGCTAAGAGCAGTCCTGAGGTCCCCTCAAGCGCTGAATGAGGTTTGTATGTCCACCATTTTCCTCTCGCCAAGGACGTAACCTTTTTTCCACCCGGGGCGTTTAATTAAGGTAAACAATAACAATTCTTAGCGCAGCTCAGACCCCATGTTCAAATCCTACGTCGCCATCTCACTTCGCAACCTCTGGAAGCATAAGTCCCTGTCTGCCATCAATATTTTCGGTCTGGCGATTGGTCTCGTTGCAAGTCTGCTCATCCTCATCTATGTACAATTTGAACTGAGCTACGATCGATACAATGTGAATCTGGACCGGATATACCGTATTACGATCGCGGCCGCATTAGGGGGCGATGAAATTGAGGCATCCACCAGCCCTTATCCAATGGCGGCCGCCCTGCGTAATGAATACCCGGAAATCGAAACTGCGACGAGATTTCGCCCCTACTACCAAGACCCCCTGGTCGCCCGGGACGACATCAGCTACCAGGAATCGGAAGTCTTCCATGCCGATCAGCAATTCTTCGACATTTTCACAGTGGGGTTGCTTGCCGGTGACATCGAAACCGCACTCAACCGTCCTTTCACATTGGTGATCACAGAGAGTATCGCGGAGAAATACTTTGAGAGGTCTGACGTAGTCGGCGAAACCCTGCGATTCAACAATGAACAGGATTTTGAAATCACGGCAGTGATTGAAGACATTCCTGCTGCCTCACATTTTCACCCTGACATTCTGGTTTCCTTCACTTCCGATAGCCAGCATGACAGTCAGATGTGGATCAATAACAATATCAACACCTATCTGCTGATTAGAGAAGGTGTGTCCAGCGCGGAGCTTGAGCCAAAGCTGCAAGACTTAGTACAGAAATATGTGGCACCCCAAATTGAAGAGGGTATAGGCGCGAGCTATGAAGATTTTCTCGCAGGTGGCGGCAGATGGGGCTATCGCCTGTTTCCGGTTGCAGACATTCATCTGAACTCTCAATTGGAGGGTGAGATTGAACCTCCTGGCAGCATCACTTACGTCTATACGTTTCAAGCAGTCGCCGTCTTCATCCTGGCGCTGGCTTGCATCAACTTCATGAACCTTTCCACAGCACGCTCATCGAACCGGGCCAAGGAAATTGGCGTGCGAAAAGTTGTCGGTGCGATGCAAGATCAATTGGTAAGCCAGTTTTTGCTCGAATCGGTGCTCACCAGCCTGATTGCACTCGGTATCGCGTTACCCCTGCTGGTAGTTCTACTACCCTCGTTTAACGCAATTACTGACAGGGACCTTGGCCTGGATTTACTGCTTAGCCTGCCCTCGGCAATAAGCCTGCTGGGCGCTGCCGTGTTAGTGGGAATTATCGCCGGCACCTACCCCGCACTGTTCCTGTCCCGTTTTAGTCCCCAGGCTGTCTTAAAAGGTTCCTCCAACATGTCGGGCAGAAACTATTGGATCAGAAGTTCTCTCGTAGTGCTGCAATTCGCAATCTCGGTAGCATTGATTGCCGCCACTATGATCGTATTCAGTCAAATGGAATACGTTCGCAATAAAGACCTGGGCTGGGACAAGGAACAGATAATCGTAGTTGAGCGCGCAAATGCGCTTGGCGACCAGCTCGAGACGTTCAAGACTCAACTGTCGCAACACCCTGGTATCGTTAACATAAGCTCGAGCTCTCACCTCCCTGGAGACGGCGGTGATATTAATGCCTTCATCGTGGAAGGCAGACCCTTTAGTGAAACCACAGCACTCAATCGACTCACCGTCAACTACGACTACATTGAAACCATGGGTATTGAAATCTTACAGGGCAGATCGTTTTCCAGAGATATCACTTCAGAGCACCCTGGCTACATACTGAATCAGGCTGCAGTTCAGGAATTGCAGTTAACAGACCCGCTGTCCAGCGCGCTGGGAGAAACCGATACCGATGGCATCATTTCGGGCAGAGTCATTGGGGTGGTGAACGATTTTCATTTCATGTCGCTGCATCAACCCATTGCTCCTATGGTCATGCGCATCGATGACTTCACTCGCTTTGTCGTGGTAAGGGCTAGCCCAGGTTCGCTTTCTGAAGTCATTTCGGCGCTGGAAGACAATTGGCGGATAATGACGAACAATGAACCATTCAGCTACCATCTCCTGGATGAAGAGTTCGAAGCACTGCATTCCGGAGAACAACAGGTAGGCAACTTATTCCTCGGCTTTTCAACTCTGGCAATAGTCATCGCCTGTCTGGGTCTGTATGGATTAGCCTCATTCGCCACATCACAACGTACTAAGGAGATCGGCATTCGCAAAACGCTGGGCGCTTCTGTCACCAATATCGTGCTAATGATAGGGAAAGAGTTTTTGGTTCTGGTCATCATAGCGATCTGCGTTGCGGTCCCAGTTGCCTATTTGTTTATGTCGCGCTGGCTTGAGGTGTTTGCCTACCGGATTGAAATCGGCCCAGAGATATTTTTACTCTCCGGCGTAACTGCCATCGTCATCGCCTTTCTCACTGTCAGCTATCAATCAGTCATTGCAGCCACTACCAATCCAGTACATTCGTTGCGAGATGAATAAGGTCTGCTGTCAACCCTGAAACCCGGGATGTTGCATTCATTGTGAATGCCTTAAACTAGCGCCACTGGCTTAGCTTCGACACAGGCATTCATGAAAGTACTCATCGGCACGCCAGCCTACGGTGGCATGGTCCACCTGGGCTATCTAAACAGTCTATTGGAATATCAGCAGCAAGGGCTGCCCTTCAGTCTCGCGTCGTTCGGCAATGAAAGCCTCATCACTCGTGCCAGGAACTCGATCATTTCCTATTTCTATCACCACCGCGATGAGTTTACTCATTTGCTATTTCTTGATGCTGATATTCAATTACCGGCACAGGGACTGAAAACGATGATGGACTTTGACAAAGATGTGTGTGGGGCGCTGGCTCCGATTAAAGCCTACGAGGAAGATGGAAGCGTCAGGACCAATGCCTCAGGTGAACTAGAGCCGTTGGGCAATGGTTTGTTTAAGGCTGAGTTCGTTGCCACTGCTGCTCTGCTGCTAACTCGCAA
>JAKSCP010000475.1 GCA_022360535.1 Pseudomonadales bacterium
AATCCCCCATTGGTCCCCATTCGATTGATGAGTGGCTGAGCATTGCTAAAGTGATATCCGTGTCGAATTAGAACAATTGTTGGGGCAGGGATGAGCAAGCAGGAATCGGGATTCACGATTGTCGAGTTGGTGGTGTCGTTGTTGGTGCTGGGCGTGCTGCTGGCGTTTGCTATCCCTTCTTATCAAGGGGTGATTGCCTCCAATGCCTTGCGCACGTCCACTGCCGATCTGATCACTGCCTTGAATTTGGCGAAGATGCAATCGGTCAGCCTGCGCCAGCAGGTGACGGTAGCCCCTGTGACGGCTGGTGATTGGGAAAGTGGTTGGGTTGTTACCTACCCGGCAGGCAGTGAGGAAAAGAATCAGACGTTCCTGCCTGCCCAGGATGTGGCGATTACACAGACTCAGGGGGCAAACAACCCCGTATTTCGATCAGATGGCTATACCACTAACACCCCCGCAGCCTTCCAGCTATGTAACCCCAAAGCGGGAGATACCGGAAGACTGATCTCTGTGTCTGTCGTAGGCCGAATCAGTAATGAGGATGTTGATTGCAACCCATGAAAACGATGATGAAAAGACAGCGGTTCTCCGTTCAAAAAGGAATTGGTCTTGTCGAGATTCTGGTGGCATTGCTGATTCTTGCGATAGGCGTGCTGGGCTATGCCGGGTTGCAACTTGCGGCCCTCAAGGGGGCGGAAGAAGCGAACAACCGTTCGCAGGCTACCTTGATAGGTCAGGATGCACTCGAACGAATCGAGTCCAATCGCGCAGAGGTCGCAACTTATCTGGATCCGGACAGTTGGCCGAATGCCACGGTAAACCCGGGAGGCGATCCAGAGACAGGGTGCCAGGCAAATGACTGCACGTCGGAACAGATGGCGACTCTGGATATTGATCAATTGGCTTGGCTGGCGGGCAATCAGTTGCCAAATGGCCGCGTACGTGTGAGCCAGTGTAATGGCAATACCATGAGCTGTGTTGTGGTTAGTTGGGGCAAGATGGCGCCAGCGGACTGTTTGACGGCGGATGGCATTAATGTCGATGAGTCGGCGACGTGTGTGGTGTTGGAGGTGTCGCGGTGAGCAGGCAGAACGGTTTCAGTCTGGTTGAGTTGATGGTCGCGCTGGTGCTGGGCTTGATTGTGTCCGCTGCAGCAATCCAGCTTTTCACAACCAACCAGAAAACATTCGTACTTCAACAGACGGCCTCGCAGCTTCAACAGGATAGCCAGCAAATTATGCGTTTCCTGGTAAGGGATCTACGCAAGACTGGTTTGGTTTGGGACTCCGTTACTCCCACCCAGGATATGGGGGTGCTGTTTGACGACTGGAGTGCGGAAATTACTGCTTCTGATGAGGGGGCAGACAACGATGTGCTGACGGTGGCCTATAACGGAACGACAGATTGTGCGGGTAATGATGCCGGTGGCTGGGTTGAAGTGGCCTCTACCTACTACGTCGACGATGGCAGCCTTTATTGCAAAGGCAGCATTGATACGGATGTGGTCGTTGAGTTGGTGCCCGGAGTCGAAAGCTTTCAGGTGCTATACGGAATCGATACCGTTGCGGATGGTGAGCTTGCGGCTAGTCGCTATGTCGATGCGGATTCTGTCCCTGCTGACACACCGGTTGTGTCGGTAAAGGTGGGACTGTTGCTCAAACGGGAAAACAACGTTCTGCCGGTCAGTGATGGTAATCGGAAGTTTCATGTCCTTGGCGAAGCCTATGATGAACCCGAAGATCGGGCGATGCGTAAGGCAATCAGTATGACCGTCAGGCTTCGCAACTTTGATTGGAACGCCATCTAGGTTTAAGGAGTAGGTAATGAAAAAGCAGGAAGGTGCTGCATTGCTGGTGGCACTGCTGATTCTGGTGGCAATTTCCTTGCTGGGAATTTCTGCAATGAAGACCAGTATGTTCTCGTCAAAGGTCTCAACGGGTGTGCAGGCAGATGCAATGGTATTTGAGGCAGCTGAAAGCGCGATTGTGGAGGCGTATTCCGAGCTGGACGATATGGCATCCACAGACTTGTCCGCTTTTTTGGGTGGCGACGTGATGACTCGATGCCTGGCCGCCAGTAATCCCCGCAAGGTCGGTGTATGTGGCGCGCCGGATTACCTGGGTAATCGGGGGCTTATCAAGGCTTCGTCAACGTCTCAGGTTAACGGGTTTCAGCTGATTTCAGGTGCACAGCTGAGCTCTACCGGGAATGCCGGCACTTTTGTGGATTACCAGGTGCAAATCGTGGGAAGTAGCCGTATGGCGGCTTTCAATATTGATGATGCTCACATTCAGGAATTGCTGAAACGTGGGATTCGACCGAGTTCGGAAATTGAGTAAGCCAGGGGGATTGAGCAATGATTAAAATGAAAAGATATGCCTCATTAATGGTTGCTGCCTTATGGCTGCCCATGCTGGGTGCTCATGCTGATGATACCGAGATTTTCTTTGCCGATGCGGATACGGAAAACGCACAAAATGCTCCGGCGGCGAATGTTTTGGTCATGTTGGATAGCTCCGGAAGTATGGCGTGGTGTGAGACGTCAGATTGTCAATCTGGAGAAGAAACGCGTATCGATATGACCAAGCGTGCTTTCAGCGACATGGTTGATGCCCTTCCCGACAGGGTCAATCTTGGTCTTGGTCGTTTCAGAAACGGAGAAGATGGGCATGTGATTTTTCCGGTCTCCGAGATGAGCGCTGGCGGTCGTGATGCCATCAAGATAGCAGTGAATGCCATTTCTCCCACGGGCGGGACGCCCACCTTTCATGCCTATAATGAAATGGCGCGCTACATGCTTGGTGAAGAAGCAAATACCGGTAACGGCTTTAGCTCCGAAGCCTGTGTGGAAGTGGATATCAACGAAAACTGCCACGACGAATACGCCAGGGATTACCAGGGGAACCTTATCTATGAGGGGCCCTGGATCAACGCGCCGAGTGTAACCAACTGCAGCAATCTTCCTGAAGAGTATCGCTACTACAATTGTCGCCAGGATTACGGCGACTATTCGCCAACCCCGGGTGGTGGGTCAACAACCTGTAACCCCAATACGGATTATTGCGAAGTGCGGTATGAGGGCGATTATGAGGCTCTGCCAAATGGTGAGACCTGCGATGCCACCGAGGACTACTGTAATGTTACGAGCTGGAGCGCCTGGAGCTCCTGGGGTGAGCCACGTAACGGGGGGGATTACCGCTTCACTTGCCGAAACAATGAAGAAAGACGAGGGCACTGTGAACAAGAAAGTCGCAGGGTGAGCTGTGGTTTCTTCTGCTCTTACTATGAATATCGCAAGCGCACAGCTCAGTCTTTCGAGCGTCGCCCTGCGGTGTATTACGAGAGAAGTATTTCCTTCCAGGTACGGGCCCCAAAAGTGGAGCGCGTCTGTACTCAAACCACCACCTGCACAAAAACAGCCAAAATTTATCAGGATGGTGATTATGTTTCGCCCATGGATAGTGCTAACCAGTGCGAGCGAAACTACATTGTAATGATGACCGATGGTGAGCCTAGTGGTGACCGTGGCGTTGACGACAACCCTAATGGAGACCAGCGTCTGCCGGATTGTGGTGAATCGGATGAGAACCTGTCAGGCACAGAAAGTTATGCCTGCCAATATCGACTTGCCGGAGCACTGAACAGAGACAGTTATGAAGATCACAAGAAGGTAAAGACTTACACCGTTGGTCTTTACATGAATGAAAACGCATTGAACAACAACAATGTTATTTACCTTGATGACGTGGCCGAGGCGGGTGGTGGCGATACATATAATGCCGATTCAGGTAGTGCGCTTGCCAATGCCTTCATGAAAATTATTGATCTGGTGGACGAGCAGTCGCGCTCAGTGTCATCCCCGGGTGTGGCGGTAAACCAGATGAACCGTTTTGAGCACCTTGATCAGCTTTACTACTCCATTTTCCAGCCAGCCATTAGCAGTTTCTGGGATGGAAACCTGAAAAAATATGAGCTGGTCGGTTCTGAGATTCATGGCCAGAACGGGAATGCAGTCAGCGACAATACTGGCTACTTTAGTGCGACCTCCAAGAGCTTCTGGAGTGATGAAACCGACGGCTATGACGCAACCAAGGGCGGTGCTCGTGGTGAACTGGATGCTGGTGGACACAAGCTTTTCTATAGCGATGTCGACACCCGTACCAATACTACCCTGCCAAGGATCGACTGGACCAAAATCGATACCGACGAGGGTAAACCGAAAACCTTCTTTGGTCTCGATGCCGGTGCAAGTGATGAAACGGTTCAGGATTTTGTGTCCAAGATGAAGAACCTTTGGGCCGATCCCATGCACAGCGTTCCGGTGCTGGTGAACTATGGTGGTACCAGCGAGGATGCGGACGATCAAAACAATGTGGTCTTTGTCTCCACTAATGCGGGCATGCTGCATGCCATTGATGCTAAAGATGGTTCTGAAAAATTCACGTTCATGCCATATGAGTTCATTACTCAGGCGGACAAGTTCACCATTAATCGACCCGGTCTTCGTGATAACAAGCGTCAGCTGTACGGCCTTGATGGTAGCTGGGTCGCCTGGCGCCGGCCGGGCGCCACGGCCGGAAGTGCACCGAGTGCTGTTTACCTGTATGGCGGTATGCGTCGCGGTGGGCGCAGTTACTATGCGCTGGACGTATCCAATGTGAATGCGCCAAAGCTCAAATGGCAGATTACTGGAGGCGCTGGTGATTTTGAGCACTTGGGACAAACCTGGTCGACTCCGACGCTAACCCAGATTCCTGTTGGCGATAGCAAGGTGCCAGTGCTGGTATTTGGTGGTGGCTATAGTTCGGCGGATCATGATCGCACCAGTGATTACGATGCAGAAAATCGCAGCAGCGAAGACGAAGTGGGTAATGCGATCTACATTGTGAATGCCAATACCGGTGACCTGGTCTGGTCTGCCACTGGTGATACGGTTTCTGCCATGAAATGGGCCGTTCCCGGTTCCATTTCTGTCGTTGATAAAAACCTTGATGGTGTTGCCGACCACCTCTATTTCGGCGACCTGGGTGGCCAGGTGTTCCGTGTTGATATCGATCAGGATGGCGATAAGGCAATGGCAGTGCATCGCCTGGCCGATTTTGGCGGCAACGGTGCGGATAACCGTCGTTTCTACGAAGCGCCAGCGATTACCTATGTGAAACAGGGCTTCAACGAAGTGCTGTATGTTGCCATTGGCTCTGGTTATCGTGCGCATCCGAAGGATAAAGATACTGAGGAGGCATTCTTCGTATTCCGTGACGAAAATGCATTCAGTAATCCTTCTGCGCCGGACTCTGTCCTGTCCACTGGGGATTTGAGTGAGATTTCCCGTACAGGCACTGAGGCCGCAGATACGTCCAAACCTGGCTGGTTCTACAAGCTGTCTATCCTTGATGGAGAGAAAGCGCTGTCATCCCCCTCGGTTATCAATGGAATCGTGCGCTTCAGTACCTACTCTCCTGTCGCCAGCACCAACCCGGACAACATTTGCGCGGTCAGTCTTGGTACATCCTTCATTCATACGATCAGTTTGATTGATGGTTCTCCAGTAACCAATAATGACGGCACCGTTGCGGACAGAAGCGAGCAATTGAAACAGCAAACCTTGCCACCCACACCGGTCCTGTTGACCAATGAAGACGGTGAAGTGAAGGTGGTTGTGGGGACCGAGGTCGTTGGTGACGACACCCTTGGAAACATGGGGTTACGCAAGACTCGCTGGTATCAGGCATCGCCCGACACCGCGGCTCCAGGCCCATGAGGAGGCATTCAATGAGATTGTCGCAAATGAGTCGGTTTCAACGAGGTTTCACGCTTATTGAGCTGTTTATTGTCGTTTTGATTATCGCGGTGCTGGCGGCTGTGGCTTTTCCAAGCTACACCGCTCATGTGGAATCGAGTCGGCAGGCTGCAGTTAAGGGGCAATTGATGGATGTTGCTGCGGCCATGGAGGCGTTCCGGGCACGGAACTTCTCATATAATGGCGCAGCGGCAGATTCGGCAATTACCTCCCGAACAGGCAATGAGTTCTACACCGTCTCTGTGAACGTGCCCGCGGGTGACCCGCAGAGTTATACACTAAAGGCGGAGCCTCTTTCCTCCAAGAATATGAACGGTACGGAAACCTTCATGATCAATGAGCAAGGGGAGACCTGCATGAAAGTGGCATCGTCTTGTACTATGTCCACTGATCCCTCCTGGAAGTAAGGCAAGCACCACATGGTTCCATTTTCGAACCATGTGGTGTTTCTGCGGCCTCTCTCTAATTTGGACAATCGCTTACTGGCACCGTCTCGAGGCGAGTGCGTCCAATCCAATTCATCACCAGCCTTCTCGCTGCGGTTTCATTGCAGATATAGAAGCTGCCATTCTGGAAGTGACTGATTCCGTAGCGATTAAATACCAGGGCGTTACCGCGAAAGCGCTTCCAGTGTAATCGTGTGTCACCGGGTAATTTGTATTCACCGAGAATTTCGTGCTTCTCCAGTTCGTTATTGTCGTTAGCGTCCATTCCGACAATCAGGCTGCGGCTAGGCGTGAACTTTTTGCAACCACTGTCCCCTGAGCAAAGCATGCGGTGATTGTGGCTGCTCATGGCTCCTGCACGTGCTGCCAGCATGAAATTGTTGATCGCATGGGCAGCGGTGATGACCTGATATTTGGGGACCAGTTGGGTGACGATGGTATGGGAAAGCATCATCAGAATAACCGATATCATTACTGCAATGAGTGCTTCCATGAGGGTAAAGCCGAGGTTGGCTCGGCAAATGGGGTGGGGCATAAACCATGACTCCTGTATTCAGCAGGAGATCAGGCTAGCCGGGTTTTTTCAGGTTGCCTGTGGTACCGTTGCCTCTCTTTCTATAAGCCATTGTCGTCATCATTCATGTCAGATGTTCTTGTTTTAGGTGGAGGAATTGTCGCTCTTCTCAGTGCGCTTGAGCTTACGGAGCGCGGAGCAAGTGTGACAATTGTCGAGGGCGATCAGCCTCCTGCCTCATGGGCTGGCGGAGGGATCCTCTCGCCGCTGTATGCCTGGCGTCATTCTTCACTTCTCAATCAGCTGACGTTCGATGGAGTGGACAGATATCGGCGGTTGGTTGGCATGTTGGAGAGTGATGGCTACGCGCCTCCTGGCGGTTTACTGAACTTGAATGGTATGTGGGTTCAGGGGGATGAGAAGGAGAGAGAGCGAGCCTTGCGCTGGGCAAGTGAATGGGGATTGAATTGTGAGGCGCAGTCCTCTGACGGGCTCTCTGGCCGCATGATGGCGAAAGGGCTGGAGGGGGTGTTTTTCCCGGGGCTTGGTAATGTTCGTAACCCGGGATTGTTGAAAGCTCTGCGCGCTTGCCTGCTGGCTCGTGGTGTAAAAAACCACAAGGCAAGAATTTCAGACATTCGCAGGCAGGGACGAAATGTGATTTTCCTTGCGGAGGATGGGCGACAGTGGCGGGCAGACAAGACAGTTGTGGGGATGGGTGCAGGTACAGGGGCGTTGCTGGAAAAGCTGGGTGTGCAACTGCCACTCTTTCCGGCCAAGGGCGAAATGTTGTTGTACCAGCTGTCCCCCGGTGATGTTTCGTCTGTTCTGCTGACAGAAGCCGGTTATTTGATCCCGAGAAATGATGGGGCTGTCTTGGTTGGCTCAACCTTGAGAAAGGGGGACGCCAGTTTCTATCCCACAGTATCGGGACGCTACAGGCTGGAGAGGCTGGCCCAAACGCTAATGCCAGAACTTGAGAAGGCCCGCCCAGCGTACCATTGGGCCGGGGTCAGGCCAGGCTCTGACAGAGACTACCCGTTTATTGGTGCTGTGCCTGGAGCCGATGGTGTTTATGTTGCGACGGGGCATTACCGGAATGGACTGGTGGCCGCTCCGGCGACGGCAGAGCTTTTGGCTCAGGTTCTGTGCGGTGTGGCGCCGTCTATTGATCCATCTGGTTATTCGTTGCCTTCGTCATCCCGATCAAGTTCCAGCTTCTTAAGACGGTAGCGCAACGATCGAAAGGTCATCCCGAGTTTTTTTGCCGCCGCGGTGCGGTTCCAGTGGGTTGCATCCAGCGCTTTCAGGATCTCGGTTTTCTCAATTTCCTGAAGGAATTCTTCCAGGGGCAGTTGTGGGGGACGCTCTACCTGCTGACTTGTTTCGTTCCAGGGGCCGGAAGGCGGTGCTGCGACCGGAGAGGTTTCCTGTAGTCGTAGATGCTCTTTATCGATAACAACGCCATCACAAAGAGTCAGGGCCCGCTCCAGTGTGTTTTCAAGCTCCCTGACATTGCCCGGAAAGGCATAGTGGCAAAGCGATTTCATGGCGGCTGTACTCACCGTTGGGACGGTAATATCCCATGCTCTGCTTAAGCGCGTTAGGATGTGATCGACCAGAGAGGGAATGTCTTCCTGGCGCTCCCGTAACGGCGGTACATGCGCTTCAATAACGTTTAGTCGGTAAAATAAATCCTGCCTGAACCGGCCCTCAGACATCTCCCTGGACAGGTCTTTATGAGTGGCGCAGAGAATGCGCAGGTTGACCTGGAATTCCTTGGCCTCGCCGACCGGGCGAACGGACTTTTCTTGAATGGCTCGAAGCAGTTTCACCTGCATATGTAAGGGCAGGTCAGCTACCTCATCCAGAAAAAGTGTGCCGCCGTCAGCTTCTCTGAACAAACCTTTTCGATCTTCGACTGCACCAGTAAATGCCCCTTTCCGGTGGCCAAAGAACTCACTTTCCATGAGCTCGGAGGGGATTGCCCCGCAGTTTACCGCAACAAATGGGCGCTCTCTGCGAGGGCCAAGGGAATGGATTAATCGGGCAATTCGCTCTTTGCCGCTACCGGATTCGCCGCTGATATAAATGGGGGCCTGGCTTCGTGCCAGTTTACGCACTTGGGCTTTCAGGGCTTTCATGGCGGGGGCATCCCCGATGAGATTGTCTTCTTCATCGGAGTGCTCTTCTGTGCCACTGATGCCCAGCCCGTCTTCGATCAGCTGGCGAAGGCGGTCAAGGGCAACAGGTTTGGAAATAAAGTCATAGGCGCCGAACTTCATCGCTTCTGTGGCGGTTTCCATATTTCCGTAGGCAGTAATCACGGCTGCAGGCATATCCGGGCAATGACGGGAAATGAATTGGAGGAGCTCCATTCCAGTGCCATCTCCCAGGTTCATGTCGGTCAGACAAAGGTCAAAATTGCCACTGCTGAGTTTTTCTTTGGCGGAAGCAAGATTCTCTGCGGCAGTTGCTTTCAGCTTCATTCGCCCAAGGGTAATGACCAGAAGTTCACGAAGATCGGCTTCGTCATCAACCACCAGTACGTGCGGTGTCTCGGCAGTCATAAATGGCCCCGTTATTGAAATTGTCGTTGCGGGTGAGCGAAGGTTATCACAAAGGATGCACCATCCGGATAGTTCTCTAGATCCAGTGTGGCCTGATTGGCGTGACAAAGTTCGCGGCAAAGATATAGTCCAAGACCATTGCCATCGCTGGCGGTAGTGAAAAATGGCTCAAAAAGGAATCGTGCGGCCTCAGCACTGATTCCCTTGCCATTGTCACGAACCCTTAACCAGGGGAGTCCGGTTCTGTCATGGTGGCCGCAGGATAGCTGCACCGTACAATTTTGTCCGCCGTGTTTGATCGCATTGGCGATCAGATTATCGATCACTTGGGTCAGCTGACTGGGATCAAAACGCACTTCCACTTCATGGCTGCAGGCCAGGGATATGTCAGCTTGAGGTGCATTAAGAATCCAGTTGTCGACGTTTTGGCGCAAAAGTTGATGAAGCGCAAAGCGCTCAGCATTCCCCTTGCCACGGCGAGACAGGTCCAGGACATCGTGAATAATGGTATTTACCCGGGTCACGTGATTTCGAATGATCGAGAGCAACTGGCTGTCTTCTTCGCTGGGGGAGCCATCCAGCAGAAGGTCGGTTGCGTGGTTGATAGCGCTGAGCGGGTTTCTGATTTCATGTGCCAGCGTGGCAGAAAGACGTCCTAAAGAAGCAAGATTCATCTGTTGGGCTTCTTGTGCAATACGAGCAGTATCTTCCAGGAACAGCAAAGTCAGCGATTCATGGCCGGTTTCAAGTTGGGCAAACCTTGGACTAAGCAGAGGGCTTTGCTCGGAAACTTTCAGGGTCGTGTGCGGGAGTAGGGGGTTGTTCTGCCAACGCTGAAAGAGATCAGACAGAGTGCCTGATAATTTGTTGCCCTGCATTGGGATATTGAAAAGATTATCCGCGGCTTCGTTTGACATTAAAATTCGCATCTTTTGATCAAAGACCAAAACACCGGTCCGCATTCTTTGTACGATTTGCTCGTTAAGTGCCTCCAGCCGCTGGATGGCGACACGTTGCCGTTGGGCAATTTGCTCGCTGTGATCCAGCCGTACGGCAATTTGCTGAATGATCACCGAGATCATGAAGAAAGCGATGCCAAGCAATCCGGATTCAGTGAGAGCAAAAGGGGAGCTCAGTTGTGTCTGGATCGAAAAGTAGAACTGCTCAAACATGACTGCGAGCGTTGCGAGAGCGGCAATCAGATACCCTAGACGCCCTCGCAATAGAATGTTGCCTGCAGCGACGGTGACGAGCAGCAGTACCGCCAGTCCGCCTTCCAGCCCTCCACTGGCGTGTACCACCAGGGTCAACATTAGCAGGTCGGTGATGAGCGAGAAGGGTTCCGTCCAGCGAGGAAACGCTCTCAACCGGTGTTTGAAATCCAGGGTGGTAGATGCCAGCGCCAGGCCAAGATAGAGAAATAGGGTTATTTCGAACAGGTTCTGGGAATCTGCGCCAATAACCGGTTTGTCCGGCGCGTAATGCAACAGCATCAAGACACAGGCAATGGCAATCCGGTAAACGTTATAGATGCGGGCCGGGGTCCAACGTTGATTAGGATTCATGGTGTTCCAGATACTGGCGCTGGTGATCCTGGCAGCAAAAGTGCTTGCCGTTGTGACTGA
>JAKSCP010000473.1 GCA_022360535.1 Pseudomonadales bacterium
GATCCTGATACGCCCAAACAGCCTGCGCAATCGTTGCATCAATTGACGAGGGTTTTCGGGGTCGTGAAAATCTATCTCAACCAATACCCGTTCCAAGTGCGCATAGAAGTGCTCCACTTGTTCACCTGTTGCCCATTGCTGATCCCAAAACTCGGATAAGTCTTCTTCAGCTTGATCGGCCAGCTTCAGGCCTGCTTTACGCAATTCATAACACACCACCATAACGGCAGCCGCCAGATTGAGAGAGCTATAGTCCGGGTTAGCCGGAATCTGTACATGAAAGTGACAGAGCTGTAGCTCTTCATTATTTAATCCAGAGTCTTCTCGACCAAACACCAGCGCAACTTTGTTGTCGCGAGTAGCAGCAACGGATTTCTCGCCGCAGCCCTGTGGATCCAGCATGGGCCAGGGAATACTGCGGCGTCTCGCGCTCGCACCGATAACCAATCCGCAATCGGCAACTGCTGCTTCGAGGGATTCGACCACTTGTGCCCGATCCAAAAGGTCCACTGCCGAAGCCGCTCTTCCTACTGCAACACCACTGGGAAAGTCCTCCGGTTGCACCAGCACCAGGTGCTGTAAACCCATGTTCTTCATTGCTCTGGCAGTGGCGCCGATGTTGCCTGGGTGCGACGTATTCACCAACACGATCTTGATGTTGGCAGCATCCCAAAGTGCTGGCTCACTGGCTAAATCTGCTACTTCTGAACTCACTATAATCCTCCAACTTCTACGCTCAGTATATCAGTTCAGTTACTGAGGCTGGATTTAGCCCGTACTGACCGAGTCTGCTATCATGGCGCCCCGCCGGAAACAGCCATCACCAGAGAAGTAGAATTCACCCCAATGCATCCGATGCTCAACATTGCCCTACGTGCTGCCAGAGATGCAGCGGAAGCCCTAGCCCACAAAACCGAACGTCTGGATCGCGTTGCCGTCATCGATAGCTCTCCTGAATCGTTTCTTACTTCAGCAGATCAGGAAAGCGACAAGACGCTGATTTATCACATTCAAAAAGCCTTCCCTAAGCATTCGATTCATTCACGGGTTTCCGGGGTCCATGAAGGTGACGCCGACGAACCAATTTGGCTGATCGATCCCCTGGTCGGCAGTTTAAATTTCGCGAAGGGTTATGCACGGTTTGGAGTGGCTATCGCGATTCGCAACAAGGGCAACATTGAGCATGGGCTGGTCATCAATCCTATGCAGCACGACGAATTTAGCGCCAGCCGAGGTGCCGGTGCGCAACTCAATTCTCGCCGTATACGGGTCGGCAGCGAAGAATTGGAAAGCAGCCTGATTGGCCTGGATTCAACCAACAGCGGCGATCAAAACTTCATCGAATTGCAGTCCACCTTACTGAAAGCAGGAGCCATTCCCAGAATCGGCGGTTGCAGTACCCTGGACGTGGTGGATACGGCCTGCGACCGACTACAGGGCGGCTGGTGCCGCAGGACTGACGACGTGAGCATTGCTGCAGCCAATTTGGTGCTATTGGAGGCTGGCGGTCTGCTGGGTACGGAAAGTGGCAATCCAAAACTAGATTCAGGTGAGGAACAGCTATTTGGGACCGCCAAAATCTTCAAGCAACTGGTCAAGATACGTATGCGTTCAGCGCAGTGATTGCAACTTTATGTGACGACTAAGAATCACTTGAATAGATAAGGTATAGTCACTGCTCTTATTAGGTAATCGGCCTACGGGTTTGCAACGTAGTCCGCTTAAGATCAGCATTAAATCAAGCGGAAAGAATCAAACTTAATGACCCAGCAAACCAAGAATCCAAGCCAGAATCTGGTTGAAGGGTCCATCAAAGATTCGCTAGTACGCATGACACTGCCCATGATCGTGGGCATGATCATGTTGTTTACTTTCAGTCTGGTAGACACCTGGTTTATCAGTTTTCTTGGCACCGAAGCGCTCACCGCTATCAGCTTCACCTTCCCCGTCACCTTTACTGTCATGAGCCTGGCCATTGGTCTCGGCATCGGCGCTTCTGCAGTGGTGGCAAAATGCCTGGGCCGGTCTGAACTCGAAAAAGCGAAAGAAGCGGCTACCGTCATCAACTATATCTCCATGGCTCTGGCGATCCTGGTAGCTGGTGTGCTCTGGCTATTCATGGACCAGATATTCGCCCTGATGGGGGCAAGCCAACAACTGATGGTGCCAATTAGGGAATACATGGCAGTCTGGTTTCCTGGCAGTGTGCTGGTGGTCTGTATCATGAGCGGCAATAGCGTTTTGCGTGCCTGCGGCAATACCAAAACGCCGAGCATTCTCATGGCCACTGCGGGACTGTTGAATGCGATCCTGGATCCGTTGCTGATCTTTGGACCTGGACCTTTTCCTGAACTGGGTATTGCCGGCGCCGCCTGGGCGACTGTCATCGCCTGGTCGATCGGTTTCTTCTATCTGGTTTACTTATTGGTGGTAAAACTGGAAATGGTCAGTCCCCATATTCCCGCCAAGGAAGTCTTTGCTACCTCCGGGCGAGACATGCTGCGTATCGGCATACCCGCCGCTGGGGCAAACATGATGACCCCTCTGGCCGCTGGCATCATGACCAGGATCGCTGCTGGCTTTGGGGACACTGCGGTCGCGGCGTTTGGCGTGGGGGCCCGTATAGAACCCATTGCCACCCTCCTGGTCCTGGCCATGTCGTCCTCTTTGCCGCCATTGATCAGCCAGAATTTTGGTGCCAACAGAATGGACCGGGTGGAAGAGGCTTATCGCATGGCGACTCGCTTCATTATGGTTTGGCAACTTGGCGTTTACGTCTTGCTGGCGGCAGGAGCTGGCTTAATCGCTGGGGTATTCTCCCAGGACCCCGAAGTGGTAGCGGCGATCCGGTTGTTTGTCTGGATTATGCCTTTGGGCTACGGGTTGCAGGGCATCATTATTCTTAGCAACTCTTCACTAAATGCGCTGCATAAACCACTCTCCGCGCTTTATCTCAGCATTGCCCGATTCTTCGTGTTTTATGTGCCCTTGGCCTACATGGGAAGTGTGTACTTTGGCCTGTTTGGATTCTTCGCAGGTGCTGTCTGCGGAAACTTCTTAATGGCCATGATTTCCTGGCGCACAGTAAATCGGGCGCTAGGTGGCGAACAGACTTTACAGGAAAATGCCGCTTGAGTTAGCGGCTGAAGAAGTTTCGCACCGTCGTCATCAATCCCCCTTGCTTGACACCAGCGGCTGGATCAAACACTTCTGGAGAAATTTCAGATTCGATAGCGGTGTTCGATGTCGCCTCTTCAGTTTCTTCTGTTAGTGAAAAACTCTTGTCCTCAACGGTGGCAACTTCAGCGCCATTCTCGTCGTCACTGTAGGTAAGGCGATTGTTTCGCTCCTGAAAGGCGAGCATCTCCAAACAAATCTCATTGTACTCATCTTGAGTGAGCAACTCTGGCATCTCTTTCATGTTCAAGGTGAACTGGCGGTCATTGGCTGCAGATAAGTAGTGAAGATTCTTTTTATGAGTAAGCAATAAGCCCTCATCTTTCGCGATGTTGTAGAGCGGCGTGCCTCGCAGAGGGATGTAAGGAAAGAAGAAAAAATGTTCCGGCGCAATACGCTGATTCAGTTTCAGGGTTTCTCGCATATTGTCTGCTGTTTCCAACGGCATACCGACAATATTGAATGTAAGACGATTGATGCCCGCCTTCTTGCAGTTGTCTGCCGCATCGATGACCTGTTGGTTCTTCATCTTTCTTCCCAACATACGTCCACGATACTCTTCATCACCGCTTTCGATACCAAACCAAATGGTGTGACAACCTGCCTCGGCAGCCGTCTTACAAAATTCCTCGTTCATTACTTCGACGCGGGAATTGATAGAAAAAGGCAGACCGATACGGTCTTTGTAAATCTCAAAGAAGGCGCGAACGAACTTTAAGTTAGAGAGAAACAGTTCATCCCAAAATTCGAAATAACCGACACCGTATAGATCACGCAGTCGCTCAAGTTCCTGCACCATTGCTTCCGGTTCGTACTTGCGCAGGAAGGTTTTTTTGCTACGCCAACCCTCCAGGATCGGTGTGTTACAACAATAGGTACAGCGGTAAGGACAGCCGCGGCCTGTCATCACTGGCAGGACTAACTTGCCCTTGGGACCGAATATTGAGGAGTTGACGTCTTTGAAGCCGTCTTCTTTGGAAAAGATGTCGTAATCAGGAAAAGGCAATGCCTGCAGGTCACCGATCTGATGGGCCTCGGTTTCATACACCTCACCGTCGATGAGTTTCTCCCACATACCATCTGCAGGACCATCTTTCGTTCCCAGCAGGTGTTGCACCATATTGCCAATGGCATACTCGCCGTCACCCACACAAATGTAATCGATGTTTGGATTTTCGATTGTTTGTTCCTGAGACAACATGGCCTGATAGCCACCGATTAGAATCGGCAAATCCGGCATCAGTTTTTTCAGTTCGGCGAAATAGGGCTCCATGGGAAACCAGTGAGGGCTCATGATGGAGAAAGCAATCAGGTCCGCGTCCATTGCCTGGATGGTCCTGGCGTAATTCTCAGGAGAATACTGTTCAGCATCGCGAAGGATAAGCACCGGTTCCAACATGACTTCCACATCAGGAAAGTCTCGCTTCAGGTAAGCCGACATGCTGGCAATCGGCATGGCGATTTCATTGCCGTCGGGCGAGTAAAAAGAAAACACCAGACGCAGCTTCTTGCGTTTTACTGAGCCAAAGAAACGGGATTTATGCTGGGGGTATACCGGCCGCTCGGTGCTGGCGGCAATAACATCTGCTTTCGAATTCATGCAGGTTTCCTGTTACGTTGGCTGCGTCTTGTGGGGGCAGATTCGCGGAATTGGCGAATGCCTGCTGTCAGTTCATTGATATCGACTGCGAAGGCAGAAAGTATACCATCATTGAGAGCGTAGTTTCACAATCGAATATCAGCATAAAACCCTTGTAAAACCTGTGGTTACTGGCGCACCTCGGTTACAGATTTCACTTCTATGACCGGATTACTATATGCTCTGCAGCCATCTAAGCCAGAACCCGATGCTCTTATAGCACCCGTACAGGAAAGAAGTAATTGGACGCCTTAACCGCTCTGCACACCCGCACATCCTCGCCTCGCTTGTCGGAACCAGCGCCCAGTGGCACCGTCTTGGAGAACATCTACAAGGCTGCGTTCAGAGCTGCAGACCATGGCTTGTTACAGCCCTGGCGTTTTCTTGAAGTTCGGGGAGATGCCCGCGCTCGACTCGGCGATCTATTGGTCACAGCTGCTCTGTCCGATGACCCGGAGCTATCCGAAGCTCAGCAAGAAAAAATTCGCTGTAAACCAAGCCGAGCCCCGCTATTGATCATCACCATAGCGTCCAAAAAGGATCATCCTAAAGTGCCTGAATTTGAACAGGATCTCTCCGCGGCAGCAGCGACCCAGAATATGCTCATCGCCTGCCATGCGCAGGGGGTGGGTGTGATGTGGCGTACGGGTGCGCTGGCCTACCACCCAATCGTAAAGGAAGGCCTGGGCCTGCAGGCACACGAAAAAATCATTGGCATACTCTATCTTGGCACCCATGAAGGGCCTACTCGAACACTCAGTACGCCCAATCTGTCGGATTTCGTTCAGGACTGGTAACCATGGCAAGTCGCAGTATCGACATGCAATGTTGGAAGTGCGGTAAAGAACTGAAGCACTTGCTATTGCCATTCTCCCGTTATGAAGAATGCAACTATTGCAAAGCAGACCTGCATGCCTGCGTCGCTTGCAAGCATTACGACCCCAATGTGTCTGATGGCTGCCGTGAAGATCGCGCGGATTTCATTCTCGATAAAGACAAAGCGAACTTCTGCGACTATTTCAAGGTCAACACCAAAGCCTACAAAAAACAGGATAATGCAGAAGCCAAGGCGGCTCGCGCCAAGCTGGCCGAACTGTTCGGTGAAGAATTACCTGAAGAAGACGCTGAAGAGGAAGCAAGCACTCCTCAATCTGAAGCCGATCGCGCGCTAGCCGAATTGAAGCGACTATTCGGTGACGACTGACCAGAACAACGAGTAATGCGCACCACAGTATTTTCCACACCCTTGCTGACTCCGCTGTTAAGGCTGATTTCAGTTGCCATTCTTAGGTTAATTGGCTGGAGGACACGGGGCGAGCCCCTGGACCATCAACGCTGCGTACTAATAGGAGCGCCTCATACCAGCAACTGGGATTTCCCTCTGATGCTCATGGTAGTGTTGAAACTAAAACTACGTGTGTTTTGGATGGGCAAGAACACACTATTCCCCTTCCCTTTCGGTTGGTTCATGAAATGGTTAGGGGGCATTCCCATCGACAGGTCGGCAGCACATAACGTGGTCAATGAGACCGTGCGTAAATTTGCGGAACACGATCAACTGATCGTGTTAGTGCCACCGGAAGGAACTCGCAAGAAAGTGGAGAGATGGAAGACTGGTTTCTACCACATAGCTAACAACGCATCAGTACCGATTCTTCTCGGCTATGTGAATGCCTCAGTCAAGGAAGCGGGATTCGCAGACTTTTTTACACCAACAGGCGACTTTGACAAGGACTTCGCCGAGATAATGGCCTTCTATAAAGACAAGAAAGGACTGCGAGCAGAAAACTGCTAACAGAAAGTGAGACAGCTACGCGTAGTTCGGTATCGGCTGTTCGGGTTCTTCCGACCCTTTTTCAGGGGCCTCCTGATAGGACAAACATCTAAGCGTATTGTCGATAACATGAGCCGCATACTCTTCCATGCTCACATCTTGCATACGAAACTTCCATTGTTTTAAATGCCACTGCTGCAATTGCGCCGTAATCGAAGAAGCCAGTAAAGCAGGCTTGTCACATACGAATTGATTCTGCGAAATACCAGACTGAATGGCATCCACTAACAGGCTGTCGAATCGCAACTCAAGATCCAATGCCTGTTGTTGTTGCTCCTTGTCGAGGCCTTTTAGTTCCATATAACAAAAGTAATACCAGGGGCTCAGGGACTGCATCATGAAGATCTCGCCGTAGATAATGGCTCTCAATCGGGCGACTGGATCCAAGCCTTCAGTCATCAGTTCACCGATGACTTGATCAATGTACTTCCTAAGAACACCTTCAATGACCGAACCGAGATCATTCTTACTGCCTATATAGGCGTACAACCCTCCCATGCTGATACCGGTTTCGCTGCTGAGATCACGCAAACTCATTGCCTGAAACCCTTTGGAATTGGCTAGTTTGAAGGTAGCAGAAAATATCTTCTCCAGGTTTCCGATAGCCACTTTGGGATTCTTTATTTGTATTTTGTCCCGGTGCATTTCGAACACGCTGGTCCAGAATGGTTCGCCTTCCAGTGTCCAAGCCTTGCGAAATGCTTCTATGGTAGTTTCATTTGGCCAATCTGCCATGGGTGATGTCTCTGTGCTGCTTATGTCTCTTGTTCTTGGCCAAAAACCAATGACTGATTTAAGGCAGAACAGGTTTATACCAAACTGTCGTTAAATTGTCCTATCGCTGCCACAAAGCCTTACAAACGGACGGGTTCAAAACCAGTAAGAAGCCACCGCAGTAGAACCCGCGACCATACATAGCAACAAAGAAGCTCTGCGTAAGTTCTGGTGAGAGATCAGGTGCAGACTACGCATCGCGACCCAGTATCCAGCCAGGGTCGCCGGCATCAACGGCAGC
>JAKSCP010000301.1 GCA_022360535.1 Pseudomonadales bacterium
TCCAGTCCGTAGTCTGTATTCGTTACCTGGTAGGCGAAGTAAACCACCATGCCGCAGCACACGAGCAGGAAGCAGGACAAGGTCACTTCCGCACTGACGACGATTTGAGTAATCCATGATTTTCCAGATCCGCCCGTCCCTTTGTTGCTAGTACCAGATAGAACTTCAGCCGGCTTTTCTTTGTATACCCGAAGTGCGACAAACAGGCTGGAAGCCAGCCATATCAGTGCCGTGCAAACGATGCCAGCCAGCATGACGTTGCCATCTATCTGAAAATCGAACCAGAAGGGAAGCGGTACGTCTTGGCTGCTTTGAAACTGAATGTGCATTAGCGGAAGGAGCAGGGACGTTAGTCCAAAGCTCAACAACAAGCCAAAAGTGCAGATCAAAGACGACTCGAGCAGAACCTGTTTGGCAAGCTCCCAGCCGTTTGCACCTAATGACGATCGGATAGCCAGCTCCTGTCTACGAGACGCCGATCGGATCAGTAATAAAGAAGAAAGATTAACGACTCCAAGTGTGAGAATGATTAACGTGGTATAGAGCAGTATTTGATTGAAACCATTGGTGTCCGGGGACGTCGAGGCAGCGTAGTACCTCACAATCTCTGATCTGTTGGCGTAGACATCGGGGTATTCGATGGATAATTCCTGAAGTATGGCGTTGAGCTCGGCTTCAGCTTCGACCAGAGTCGAATCATCTTCCAATATTCCTGCCAATGTCAGCCTCTCGCCTTCACCGGGGATGGCGCTGTCTTGATTGGGTAATGGAAACCAGACGTCGTGGTGGGTGGGGAATTTGAACCCTTCGGGCATGATTCCAATGACTGTATGGGGCTCGCCGTTAATAGAACTGGACTGACCCACGATTCCGGAATCGCCACCGTAATAACTCTGCCATAGGGCGTGGCTGATAACGGCGACTCTGCCACTGTTCGAATCTGCATCCAGATCATCGAACAGCCGGCCTTGCGATGGATTTACTTCGAGGGCGGTAAACAGATCAGTTGAAATGCTTGCGCCGGCGAAACGCTGCGCATAGCCACCGTCGCTGAATACAAACGAGTCCGGGTTGAAAGCGCCGAGTATGGTGTAACTGGTAGAACGTTCCTTTATACGGTTGAACGCATAATAGTCGTAAGCGTCCTGGCTGTAGTCGAAATCTCCAATATTGCTGTTGATCGTTTTTAGCGTGACATAGCGATCACCATTTACAAATGGCATGGGCTTGTCGGAGAGAATTCGTACGAAAGTGTAGCTGGTCAGGTAAAGAGAAAGCCCCAATACCAGAACAACCAGAGTAGCAATAGTAAAACCTGGTGTTTTTCGGAGTAGCCGGATTGAATAATTTATGTTCGATAGCAGTTGCATGTTTTTAGTACTGGTCCTGATCTGAATCGGTGTGCAAGTAAACCTAAAAACACACATCCCTGTGCTTAGTCTTAGGAAAGGCTGGCGTTTCCTTAACTATGAGTCGATGCCAGCATGCAGTAGGCTCCCCCTTGAATTTGTGCTGCTAAACAGCATGTAACTGGGTTTCGTCGTCATCTTTTCCGGTTTGTGGTTCATCCACGATACGCCCATCGAACAGATGTACCTGGCGTTTCGCCTTCGAAGCGGAGCGCGGATCGTGAGTGACCAGGCAGATCGTTGTACCCTCGGCGTTGAGTCGATCAAAGATATCCATCACGATGGCTGCAGCCTTGGAGTCCAGGTTTCCGGTAGGCTCGTCGGCCAGAATAATTTTCGGTTTGCCAGCTAGAGCACGAGCGATAGCTATGCGCTGCTGCTGGCCCCCAGAAAGTTGTGCAGGGAAATGGTTGGCAAAGTCGGTCATACCGATCTTGTCCAGCATCTCATCCACCAGTTCTTTGCGGTCCTTGCGGCCCATTTCTTTGCGGTAGGTGAGAGGTAACTCGACATTCTCTGCTGCGGTCATTTCGGAGCTGAGATTGAATGCCTGAAAAATAAATCCTATCTGGCGGTTACGAATTCGTGCGTGCTCGGCCTGTTTCATGCTGGTGATATCTGCGCCATCGAACAGGTAACGCCCGGTTGTGGCTCCGTTCAACACACCGATGATGGAAAGCAGGGTAGATTTGCCAGAACCTGAGGGTCCGCAGATAGAAACGTATTCCCCCTCGGTGATAGTCAGATCGATGTCCTTTAGAACTGTGCTTTCCAGCTTACCGACCTTGTAGGTCTTGCTGACTTTCTCTAGTTGGATCAATGTTCTTCCAGCCATACTAAATTCCTTTGCTGATTGCTTACTGCTGCCTACTCACGTTTTAGCTTGCAACTCGAGTTGTTTCATATCTAGTTTAGTAGGATACGGTCATGGTCTTGCCAGTCGCTGCTATCAGAGAGAATGACCCGATCTCCAGGCGTCAGCCCCTCCAAAATTTCTACTCTATTGACGGAGGCTCGGCCCATGCGCACGTTAATTCTCTCTGCGTATTCGCCCACATCATCCAATTTGTATATGGTGACTTCCGCATCGGTGCGAATGAACGTTGGTCTGCCAACATGCAATGCGTCTGCGATCTGAGCTACGTAAATGATGCCTTCAACCTGTAGTTGCGGTCTGGCACCGCGAGGAAGTGCATCATGTATGTCTACATCTACGATGACAGTCCCTTCAGTAACCCCTGGATCGATTCGTGTTACAACCCCATTGACTGTGCCGTTGCGGGTATCCACCACAACGTTCTGCCCTCTTACTACATCTCCAGCCTGTCGAGCTGGCACCCTCAGTTCAGCGTAGAGCAGATCTTGTCGGGCCAGTCTGCCGATAGGGCTTCCCAGCATGAGTTGTTGGCCAAGTTCGAGGTCCAATTCCTGTACGATACCGTCTATGCCGGCGATGATCTTGAGGTTGTTGACATTGTTGTTTGCGCGGTCCAGCGCCCGGGCAAGTTGGGTAACTCGTGACTCACGGACCGAGAGCAAGGTTTGCATATTGTCACGATTGCGTTGTAGTCGTTTCTCTTCGATCTCAAGAGTTTGCTGTAATTGATCTACATCGAGCAGTATCTGTTGAAACTCGATGTCAGGAATTATTCCCTGTTCGTGCAGGGGTCGTTTCCTCTCTCGTTCCATCGACGTTTTTTCAAGCTGAAACCGCACCTGCATCACCGCTGCTTCCAGGTCCAATATCTGATTTTCAAGTTCTACTTCGAACGCTTGTAAGTCGGCAACCGCACCCTCCCAGGCGGAGAAGGCTTCTTCGGCCGCGTTGACTAGTTGAGGATTAGTGAGTTCGGCCAGCAGTTGACCCTTGTTCACCTCATCGCCGGGATCAACATGCACTCGTGCGACCCTTCCTTCGACTTGTGCAGAAATAAGTTCGAGATCTCTGGGTAGCAGTTGACCATTGGCACTGATACGAATTTCCAGATCTCCCCGTTCCACGGTGCCAATTAACAGCGTGTCCCGGTCTACCCGGCGACTTTCGAAATCGATATTGGCAATCGCAATGGCGCCGGAGGTTAGTACTGCGATGGCAATAACGCTGAGCGCGATCTTTTTGACCACTGCGAATTTCGACTTTTTGCGAACTTTGTCCAAACTGCACCTCTTTTCGAGAATTCAGTGATAAATAATGCTGGTCAGGCTCCCCTTCTAGATTGAATGCTGCTCCACACTACCAATCTGGTATCCACTCCTTTTTCGAGTTTGGTAAACATTGAGCACTGACCAGCACCGTACTGTATTACCAGCAAACCTCGTGCCAGCAATGTAACTTATTGAAAAATATGTATTTACTGGGTCTGGTGGAAAATGGGAAAGGCCGTTTTCACCAAAGATGGGACAATAGACTGTCCCGAAATCGGGACAGTGACCGGGCCTGCCAGCCTTAATGCTGGAGCTCCGACCGGACCCGAGTCAACGCACCTTCCACATCCCTTTGCAGCACCGCATCCCAGTTTGGAAACTCTGGTCTCGGAGCCGCAGCTTTGGCGCGATTCAGGTAGTCTTGGGCTTCCTGATATCTGTCCTGGGTTATGAGGTACAAACCAAAATACAGATTGTTGGCTGCAGTCTCCGAGTTGATAGATAACGCTTCCATCAACAGCTCTTCAGCTTTGTCATCATTGCCGAAGCTTATGGGCCACGACGGCAATGTGAAATACAGCCGGCCCAGAAATGCCTGCGAATATCCCCCGAGTGCAGAACTATCCAACTCTATGGCCCTCTCAAATTCATCGCGCGAAGTTCTCGCCAACCTCAGCGCGCGTAATCCCTGTGTCTGGGCATACGCACTTCTGATCAACGCACTGGCAAACCACGCTTCTGCTTCATCGGGATTGTTGTCGCGGTAGCGCTCTGCTTCATTCAGCAAGGGCTCTATTCTTTCCGCCTGATCGTCAATGTCTACTGTTAGATAAACTTCTTCAAAACTTTCGACGATGGCTAGTGCAGGACTGGCAGATTCAGCGCCAGCAGTATAAGAAATAAACACAACAAGTAGCACGAGCGAGAAAATCTTGTGGTCTGGTCGCGTGGAAAGTTTTCTCATTAGCCAACTCCTTACAACACAATGTTTCTGTTACGGAACGACATTCAGTACGTTGATTCGCGATAGTGCACGCGGGACTGAAATAAATTCCCATTTATTGAAAACGTAAACAGCAACCATCGTGCCAAATCCTCAAACACTGAATTGGCGCGGGCTCGCAACACAGCGATGCATGCCAATGAGTAAGATGTTTTAGAAATGGGACAGTGGATTGTCCCAGCTAAGGGACAGGGTGTGGTTAAACCGTAATGGGCAATTGCAATCGTGCGACAGCACCAGCAAGGTCTTTGCGATTCTCTACAATTACCTGTCCACCATGTTTGGCTGCTATCTGCCGACTGAGTGCCAGGCCGATACCGGCGCCTTTTTCTTTAGTGGTATAGAAGGGAATGAAAAGATTTGTCGGGTTACTGATCCCTGAGCCGTTGTCTACAACGGAAAATTCTACATACCCGGATTTTCTGATACAGCTCAATTCAACTGGAATAGGGGAATCGTTGTTTGCCTCAACAGCATTCTTGACGAGATTAATTAGCGCTTGTTCCAGTTGCACAGGGTCGCCAAACAGAGTCAGGTCCGATTCGACTTCTTTTGAAGTAACTGGTTGATCAGCAAAAAACCGCTGCACTTTAGCCAATAGTTCTTCTACAGAAAAAGAAACTTTGTGTGGATCCGGGAGTTTCGCGATTCTGGCATAGACGGAGATAAAATCCCGTAGCCCCTTAGCCCGTTCCTCGATTACTTCCAGGCCTTGTTTGAGGTCGCCATCCTTGAGCTCCGGATATTTTTCCAGATGAGTTTCCAGCGTCTGACAGATGGAACTGATCGGTGTGAGAGAATTGTTTACTTCATGCGCGATGACCCGAATGAGTCGTTGCCAGGCACTGATCTCTTCCTCGCTTAACACCTGCTTTAGATCTGTAATAAAGATTACTTTTCCGGGTTTAGCCTGATAGCGGTAAGCCTGAACATTTATTTGCCAACGGCCAGCAGAACCAGGAAAGTCGTGATCTACTAACTTCGACCCTTGCTCCCCAACAACAGCCGACAATGCCGTGTCATTGAACGGTTTGCCGATAATCTCATCGGGTTTTACATCGAGTAGTTTGCTTGCCAGACGGTTGACGAGTCGTATGTTGTCTTCGTCATCACAGGCAACTATGGCAACGTTTATTTGATTGACGATTCGTTCCAAAAGCTTCTCTGATTCGAGCTCCTGCTGCTTGACTGACCGCAATTGATTAGTCAGGCTGTCAATCTGTTGATAGAGTTCGGCCAACTCGCCGGGATCTCTCACTCGACTGCTACGCATACTGTAGTCTTCAGTGCGAATGGCCTCAATGAGATTACTCAGCGTTCTGAGATGGTAAACAAAATTCTCTCGCACGCTGGCAGCAACAGCGAGCAACCATAGAAGGCAGAATCCTGATATTGTGAGCTTGAATGTGAGTGTCATCTCTTCATCGGTAAATACATAGATCAGCAATACAACTACCGGAACTGCACTGACTAGTACTGAAAGAAAGAGTTTCTGCTCCGAAGAGATTCGGCGTTCAACGGGTTTGTTGGTAGGGTGGCGAGGCGGTGTCAACTTATTGCCTTGCTTTATCCATGCGCCGATACAGGGCTGATCGACTTATGCCCAGGGCTTTGGCTGCCCTGGTATGGTTGCCTGCATGTTTTTCGATTACCTGCTGGATGTACCATGCTTCAGCCTCGCCCAGGGTCATTTCGTAGAATTCATCAGGCTGGATGGCAACGGCACTCTCCTGTTTGGGAGACAACTGGAGATCACTGGAGTCTATCGTGTCATGACGGCAAAGTAGTACAGCGCGTTCGATGACATGTTGCAGCTCCCTGACGTTGCCGGGCCAGTTGTAGTTTTCTAACTCGGTCACCGCTTGCTGAGAGAAAGCATTTGCAGCTGAGTCATAGTGCGTATTGGCATTTTGCAAGAACTGTTTCGCCAAAGGCAAGATGTCTTGCGCCCTGTCTCTCAGGGGAGGTATCTCAAGAGTTACCCCGTTCAGGCGATACAACAAATCCTGGCGAAATCCTTGTTCCGTAACTAACTTGTCCAGGTTTGCGTTGGTGGCAGAAATAACTCGAATGGACGCTTCACGAGTCTGCGAACTACCCAATCTTTCATAGCGAAACTCTTCGAGCAAGCGCAGGATTTTCGCCTGTTGCTGTGTCGGCATATTGGCAATTTCATCCATGAACAGAGTGCCGTCTTCCGCCAATTCAACTCTGCCAACCCGTTCATTTTTCGCATCAGTAAAGGCTCCTTTGATGTGACCGAACATTTCACTTTCAAAGATTGAATCAGAAATGCCACCCATGTTGACCGCCACAAAAGCATGATCCGCTCTTGTCGAATTCTCATGAATGTATTTCGCTAACAAGGTTTTACCCGTGCCGTTCTCCCCAGTGATCAACACGGGAATATCACTTCCTGCGATGCGATCGGCCAGGTCGATAATCTCCTTCATGGATTGAGAATTGCAGATTAAGTTGCTTGTGTTTGCCTGTTGATTTTTGAGTAAGCGATTCTCGGTTCTGAGTTTGAGCTCTTGTCGGGTCGCATTGCGTAGCTGGATTTGGGTACGAATCGTATTTATCAGCCGGTCATTTTTTTCCCATGGCTTCTCAATAAAGTCTACAGCCCCACGTTTCATCGCCTCCACCGCAATGCTGACAGTTCCCCATCCCGTCATCACGACCACAGGGAGTTCACTATCCAGCTTGCGAATTTCGGAGATCAACTCCAAGCCTTCTTTACCCGAGGTCGTATCTTCATGGTAATTGAGATCGATGAGGGCTAGTTGAAAAGGGGTGCTACGAACTTGCTCCAAAACCTGGGCCGGGTTGCTGCAAGCCACAGATTCCATGTGTTCACTATCCAAAAGCAAGGTGAGCGCTTTCACAATAGCTTTGTCGTCGTCAGCTACGAGGACAGTCACGCAATATCTCCAGATTGATTATTTGAAAATGATAGGCGAAGTATAGAATTCCTTGGAGTGAAGTCCAGCGTTGTGACTCTTTGTCGCTGAATCAAGGGTAGTCAATGATCTTCATTAACTCGCCGGTGCAGGCAACTGCACGGTAGCGACGCACCCGTTTCCATCGCTGCGATTGGCAAGGGATAGAAATCCGTCGTGAGCTTCTATTACTTGTTTGCAAAAAACCAGACCGATGCCGGATCCTTCAGGTTTAGTAGTATAGAAAGGGGTGAACAAATTGTCAGAGATTTGAATGCCGGGGCCAGAATCCTTGATCACTAGCTGTAGTCCTGATTGATTGATGAACCAGGAGATTTCTATCGCGTTGGGCTCAGGTGTTGGGGCGTTAAAAGCTGCAGACTCCACGGCGTTCTTGACCAGATTTATCAGCACTTGTTCGAATTGTGTAGCGTCAACTTCGATAAGCACAGATTCTCCGGTACAGTGGATAGTCTCTTCAGGAAACAAACCAACGATCCTGGCTATAAGACTCTTGAGCTCGGTTGGTGCCTTTTGAGGTGCTGGCAGCTTGGCAATTTGTTGATAGCTTTTGACAAAATCGACAAGGGAGTTGGCACGACTGCTGACAATGTCCATGCCCTGGGTAATTTCGGCTCGGAGTTGATCGTCCTTTTCTCGTTTAATGACTTGTCTTTTCAGTGTTTCGCTAAGCGTCTTCAGTGGAGTAAGGGAGTTATTGATCTCGTGACTCAATACTCTAAGTAGATTCTGCCAGGCCTTTTTCTCTTCTCGTCTTAGTATGCTGGAAACATCTATGATAAAGAGCAGGTTATGAGTATCGCCCTCAGATATAAATTGCTCCATATATAGACGAAATTGGCCACGCATTGCCCCAAACTCAAGGTGCTTGACTTGGGTATCCCCGGCCTTCATGTCTTTGACGAAGTGAAGGTGGTCCGGTAGCACTGGCTTTTGCTGAAACTCGCCAGACCGCGCCGCAGAACTATTCACACCGAGCATCTGTTCCGCTGCCGGGTTGATTAACTGCACTTCATCGCTGCTATTCCATGCGATGATGGCGACATCAATCTGATCGACCACTTTCTTTACCAGAAGCTGACTTTCCTCTGACTGCAATCGTTGCCGTTGTAAAGTCTGCGCCAGGGAGTTCAATACTCTAGTGATGTCTCCGTAGACGCCCTCGTTGTTTTGTGAGAGTCCACGGAAAGAGTAGTCGCCTACGGCAATAGCTTCTATCAGGTTAAGTAGACTGCGGGTTTGGTTTTGAATCTTACTTCTTACCGTAATTGCGGTGTATACCAGAAGGAAGAACAAAAATACGCCGATGATAGTGATCAAATAGACAGATAAGTCGAGCCACCACAGGCAAAGGATTACTAAGATTGAAGGAACCAAACCTCCAAGAAGGACAACAAGAGTCAGGCTATCCTCTACAGCTAGCTTTTTGCTTCTGTGATTGTTCGTCGATTTTTGAGACAAGTGCTGACTTAGGCCTTACAAGTTGTACTTTTTCAGGTGTCTGTAGAATGCACTCTTGCTCAGTCCCAGAGATTGAGCCGCTTTTTGTCCGTTACCATCCAAAGATCTCAAGCGTTCGGCGATAATAGCTCGAGTAATTTGATCCAGGGTCCCATTACTGTCACTGGATAGGTGGTGTTGAGTTGATGTGTCGATGTCAGTTCCCACCAGCCCTAACTCTGCGGCCCCGATCTCTCCACTCTTGCACAGTATCGTCGCGCGTTCTACAACATGGGACAACTCGCGAACATTGCCTGGCCAGTCGTAACTTAACAA
>JAKSCP010000476.1 GCA_022360535.1 Pseudomonadales bacterium
TCTTCAGACTCCGCTACGCGGTCGTTTTCAACCGCATCCAGGAGATCTGCGAGAGAAGTCTGGGCCCAGCTCTGAGCTGAAGTAATAAAGAGAAGTGTTGCCGCTGCTGCTGTAGAGAGGCTAGTAAGTTTTCTTATTGCTTTCATTACTGTGCCTCCGGTGCCAATACAGGAAGGAATAGGATGTCGGGGGCGTCAAGGTTGGACACGACACGCTGCGCCTGTTGCACCTCAGAGCGATACTGACCTGCTGGCAGTTCAACCCATTGACGCTGCGTGTTATCCCAAGCACCTGTGACTTCACGGTCAGTGGTTTGATACATCAAGGACACACGACCAATGCGGACGATATTGACGTCACGATCCACACCACCGATTTCAATCGTATCTGGATAGGTTTCGTTAGTTCGGCCAAAGGCAGCTTCGGTTTGGTACATCACCAGTACCTGACGAAACTTCTCTGCGATTGATACATCGGGGTTGTCGATGGCATCGCGGGCGAACTGCAGGCGCGCCATGCGCTCATCGATACGGAAGGGATAATCCAGGGCAACAAATTGCTCCAAGCTGGATAGCATTTTTTCCATTAATAACGGAATCCCCTGAGTAATCTCTTCGACAGAATCGATTGATTCGTCCAGAGTAGCGATTTGCTCTTCCTGTGCCGCTATCTGACGTCGGTAGCCGGCGTTCAGAACCAGCAAGGATTCCAGGTTGTCGTTCGCGCGCTTAAATGATTCGAAGGTAGAGCTCGCCTCATTGGCCAGCCGGGTTATTTCTTCCTGAGTTGCAGCAGACTCTGCATATTTTTCACCGAGGACATCCATTGCCTGATCTAGAACACTGCTATCTACCAGAATATCTTGCGCCTGCGCAGCGCCAAAGAAACCGGAAACTAGCATTACCAGAGCAGACAGGCTCAATCGGTTTATGCGACGGTTATTCATGTGCCATCCTATTTATTTATCGAAACGGTTCTGAGTTTATCGGTGGGCATTTTTATTGGTTCCCCTTAATCCCACTGAAAAATCAGACCGGAAAACTTCTCTTTATTTTGTCCATCCTTCCCTATCGAAACTGTCTGAGAATTCCGTGAGTTTTCTACTCGCTCAATAGCGACAGTTTTCCATGAAAATTGTCGAACGAGAGTTACCGTTCTACTCAAATTCTTACAAATTGAGAAGCATGGTAACTATCAATTCGACCAGACTTCTTACTGACCTAAAATGGATCACTAGAAAGCCAATTAGTCCCTGAAATTCAGCGCGTTAAGCTGATTTCGCGGCTAAGCGTAACACAACCTATTACGTAGATTGAACCTTTTAACCGAGAAAAAATTAGCAGATAGAAAATGGTGGGAATTTGGGAGAATTTTGGGTCAGCAGCGACACTACCAACCCGTTATTTCGCTCAGCCCATTGCCGATATCAGCGAGGCTTCGAACAGTCTTTACACCGGCGTCCTGGAGTGCCGCAAACTTTTCATCTGCAGTTCCTTTACCACCGGAGATAATGGCACCAGCATGACCCATGCGTTTCCCCGGAGGAGCAGTGACACCAGCGATGTAGGCGACGACAGGTTTACTCACATTAGCCTTGATGAAGGCGGCGGCCTCTTCTTCTGCCGTACCACCTATTTCACCGATCATCACAATGGCTTCAGTTTCTGCATCCGCTTCGAACATGCCAAGGATATCGATGAAGTTGGAACCAGGGATGGGGTCTCCTCCAATACCAACACAGGAAGACTGGCCAAACCCATGGTCAGTGGTTTGCTTAACGGCTTCGTAGGTCAAAGTGCCACTACGCGAAACGATCCCTACTTTCCCGGGCAGATGAATATGACCAGGCATGATGCCAATCTTGCATTGCCCCGGTGTAATGACGCCTGGGCAGTTGGGTCCAATCAGGCGCACACCAGCCTGATCGCACTTCTCTTTAGCCACCAGCATGTCCAGGGTAGGAATCCCTTCCGTGATGCAGACGATGAGTTTCACGCCAGCATCAGCAGCTTCCAGAATTGAGTCTTTACAAAACGGCGCTGGCACATAAATAACCGAAGCATCAGCTTCCGTCTCGGCGACGGCTTCATTGACCGTGTTGAACACCGGCAAGTTAAGATGCACCTGACCGCCTTTGCCGGGAGTGACACCACCCACCATTTGCGTGCCATATTCGATCGCCTGCTCCGAATGAAAGGTGCCTTGGGACCCAGTGAAGCCCTGACAGATGACTCGAGTGTCTTTATTAACAAGAATGCTCATGCTTTGCCTCCTGCTGCATCCACAACTTTTTGTGCTGCGTCAGAAAGCGAATTGGCCGCAATGATATTCAGGCCACTTTGCTGCAAAACCTCTCGACCGAGCTCCGCGTTATTACCTTCCAGTCGCACTACTACGGGTACTTCAACACCTACTTCCTCGACTGCCCCGATAACCCCTTCGGCAATCAAGTCGCAGCGCACGATGCCACCGAAGATATTCACCAGCACAGCGGCCACGTTTTCATCGGAGAGGATAATCTTGAAAGCTTCCGTCACCCGTTCTTTGGTCGCACCACCACCAACATCCAAAAAGTTGGCCGGGCTGCCGCCATATAGCTGCACAATGTCCATTGTGCCCATGGCCAGGCCTGCACCATTGACCATGCAACCAATGTTGCCATCCAGGGCCACGTAATTGAGATCCCACTCTGCCGCTTGAGCTTCCCGCTCGTCTTCCTGAGAAGGATCATGCATCTCTTGTAGTTTTGCTTGTCGATACAGGGCATTACCGTCGATGTTTATCTTGCCGTCCAGGCAGTGGAGGTTGCCTTCGTCGGTGATAACAAGCGGGTTAATCTCAAGCAGTGACAGGTCTAACTCTTCAAAGAGCTTGGCCAGCCCCAGGAACAATTTAGTGAACTGTTTGATCTGATCCCCTTGTAAGCCCAACCGAAATGCCAGGTCTCTGCCTTGGTAAGGCTGTGGCCCTGTCAGTGGGTCGATGGTCGCCTTGAGGATTTTCTCAGGCGTTTCGGCAGCAACCTTTTCAATTTCCACTCCACCCTCTATAGACGCCATAAATACGATGCGTCGCGAAGAGCGATCAACAACAGCGCCCAGATACAATTCTTGGGCTATATCAGTGCAAGCCTCTACCAGAATCTTGCTCACTGGTTGCCCGTTAGCATCGGTCTGGTAAGTCACCAGATTCTTGCCTAGCCAACTCGCTGCGAATTCTTCCGCTTCGGCTGCCGAATCAACCAGTTTTACCCCACCGGCCTTACCGCGACCCCCAGCGTGCACTTGGGCTTTGACTACCCATTTATCACCACCAATTTCTGCGGTGGCTGCAGCGGCAGCTGCGGGTGTGTCCACAGCAATTCCCTGTGAAACAGGCAGTCCATAGTCGGCAAACAGCTGCTTTGCCTGATATTCGTGTAGATTCATTAAGACTTTGTCCTTTCGAGCTTCTTATTCAATGAGCAATGTCGGTAAGTGCGGTGTAAGTATGATTATGAGGCTCTGCGTTTACGATTTCCTATATGAATGGCATGTCCATTGGCGGCAAGTGCCGCTTCATGGACCGCCTCAGACAAGGTTGGATGTGAGAACATCGTGAGCCCCAGATCTTCGGCGCTGGCGCTAAATTCCATGGCGATAGCCACCTGTTGCAACAAGTCAGCGGCACTGGGTCCAATAATATGGCAGCCAAGAACTCGATCTGTTGCCGCATCAGCAATCAGCTTCACCATGCCTTCAGAGTCATTGGCTGCCAATGCGCGCCCACTGGCGACGAAGGGGAACACCCCCACGTTGTAGTCCACACCTTCTGCTTTCAATTCCTCTTCGTTTTTTCCAACCCAGGCTATTTCCGGATGGGTATAGATCACAGACGGCACCAGGTCATAGTTAACCTGAGACTTCTTATCCGCTAACCGTTCAGCAACCATGATGCCCTCTTCCATACCTTTGTGGGCCAGCATCGGCCCCCGCACAACGTCGCCACAGGCATAAACGTTAGGTACATTGGTCGCGCACTGGTCATTAACTTTGATGAAGCCGCGTTCATCCAACTCCACGCCTACTGCCGGGTCTAGTAAATCTTTGGTATAGGGTTTTCTGCCCACGGCAACGATTAACTTATCAAAGGTGGTTTTCTGTTCTCCTTCGCTGTCGGTGTATTCCACAGTGACGCTTTTCTTGGCCCCTTTGCTTAACTTGCTACCCGTGACCCGCGCACCCAACTTGATATCCAACCCTTGCTTGGACAATATCTTATGGGCTTCTTTTGCTATCTGTTTATCAACAGCCGGCAGGAATTCATCCAATGCTTCCAGCACAACCACTTCTGCACCAAGGCGAGCCCAAACACTTCCTAGCTCCAGGCCGATAACGCCAGCACCGATAACCCCAAGTCGTTTAGGCACTTCCTGGAACTCCAGGGCGCCGGTGGAGTCAACGATCGTCTCCTGATCTACCGGAGCTGGGGGGATATCGATAGGTACGGAACCAGCCGCGATGATGATGTGCTTGGCAGTAAGTTCTTCCTGACTACCGTCATGGGCAGTAACCAGTACTTTGTCGGCTGCAATGACCTTACCGCTGCCACTGATGCCATCGACTTTGTTTGCGCGGAATAAACCCGCCACACCGCCAGTTAACTGTTTAACGACTTTGTCCTTGCGATCGATCATCGCAGGAACATCGATACCGACTTTGGAGACTTTTATTCCATGCACTGAGAAGTCATGCTGCGCTTCTACATATTTGTGAGAAGTATCCAGTAGTGCTTTCGATGGTATACACCCCACATTCAGGCAGGTGCCGCCATACACTGTTTTATCTTCTTTATTCAGCCACTTTTCGATGCAGGCTGTTTTGAAGCCGAGTTGGCCACAGCGAATAGCTGCGTGGTAACCAGCCGGCCCGGAACCAATAACTACGACGTCGTATTGCTTACTCATATTTAAATACCAAGTTCCGCGGTTTAGATTTCCAGAATGAGCCTGGTGGGATCCTCCAGGAGCTCCTTAATAGTGACAAGAAATTGCACCGCTTCCTTGCCATCGATCATGCGATGATCATAAGACAGAGCCAAATACATCATCGGCAATATTTTCACTTCGCCATCCACCGCCATTGGACGTTCCTGGATCTTATGCATACCAAGGATGGCAGTCTGCGGTGGATTCAGAATGGGCGTGGATAATAGAGAACCGAACACACCACCATTGGAAATGGTGAAGGTGCCACCGGTCATCTCTTCGATGCCCAGTTTTCCATCACGGGCTTTCTCACCAAAATTGCGAATTTCCTGTTCGATCTTGGCCAGCCCCATATTGTCGGCATTGCGCAATACCGGGACCACCAGTCCGCGCGGCGAGGAGACCGCCACACCGATGTCCTGATAGCCGTGATAGACAATGTCATTACCATCGATTGAAGCGTTCACTGCCGGGAACCGCTTCAGAGCTTCGATTGCTGCCCGCACGAAAAAAGACATGAAGCCCAAACGCACGCCATCATGAGTCTTTTCGAACTCTTCTTTGTAGCGCGACCTGATCTCCATCACCGGGCCCATATTGACCTCGTTGAAGGTGGTCAGCATGGCAGTGGATTGAGTTGCCTCCAACAAACGTTCAGCAACTTTCGCACGCAACCTGCTCATGGGTACGCGCTCTTCTATACGCCCACTCTGTCCACCACTTACTACCGGCGTTACCGGGGCGGCCGGTGCTGAGCTTGCAGGCTTGTCCAGATAAGCCAACACGTCTTCCTTGGTGATACGACCATCCTTGCCGCTACCCTGCAGCTGGTTAACGTCTACATTGTTCTCTTCTGCCAGTTTGCGTGCGGCAGGACTCAGAAGCGCACTGTCCGCCACCGCCTCCTCGACATTCTCGGCCGGCGCTGCAGCGGCTGCTGGCTCAGGTTCACTGGCCGCCACTTCACCAGCTTCTACGACACCAATCGACTCATTACTGATGATGGTATCGCCGGAATTTTTGAGAATTTCTTTGAGCGTACCGTTGCTGGGAGATACCACTTCGATGACCACTTTGTCGGTTTCAATATCGACCAACAGTTCGTCGCGCGTAACTGCATCACCCACATTTTTGTACCAGGTAGCAATGGTTCCATCGGGAACCGATTCCGGTAGTGCTGGAGCTTTGATTTCAATTGTCATTGTTTGTCCTACTAATCTTGAAACCGCCCGTTAATAACGAACGCTTTAACTTAATGCTTCATCTATAAACTGTTTTTGTTGGCTAAGATGCAATGCTGGATAGCCCGCTGCGGCTGCGGCGGACGCATCCCTGCCAGCATAGCCGAGCCAAATATTCGGGAAATGCTCTGAAATAATGCGCCGGATATGATGCTGACTGGAGTACCAGGCACCCTGGTTCATAGGCTCTTCCTGGCACCAGACAATCTCTTCCACATTCTTGTATTGCAACAAGCAATTCTGAAAGTCGTCGTGCGGAAAGGGATACAACTGTTCTAATCGCACGATAGCAATGTCATTCAACTCTCTGGCCCGACGCTCGCTGCGCAGGTCGTAATACACCTTACCGCTGCAAACGATCAGCTTGCGCACTCTGTCTTTAGCAATCTCATCGGTCTCATCGATCACCACTTGAAAGCTGCTTTCTGCCAACTCCTCAAGACTGGAAACTGTTTCTTTATGCCGTAGCAGACTCTTGGGAGACATAACCACTAAGGGTTTTCTTAGCGGGCACAGCACCTGCTTACGCAGCATATGGAACACCTGCGCAGAAGTAGTGGGCAGGCATACCTGGATATTGTGTTCAGCAGACAGCTGCAAAAATCTTTCCAGTCGGGCCGATGAGTGCTCCGGTCCCTGCCCTTCATAACCATGTGGCAACAACAGAGTAAGGCCGCACAGTCGCTGCCACTTGTGCTCACCACTGGTAATAAACTGGTCGATTACGACCTGAGCTGAATTGGCAAAATCTCCAAACTGCGCTTCCCAGATGATAAGCGCATTGGGCATGGTGGTTGCGTACCCATATTCGAAGGCGAGAACAGCCTCTTCAGACAGCAATGAATCGTAGATTGAAAATTTACTTTGACCGGGAGCAAGTTGTTGCAGCGGCACGAAATCTTCTGCCGTCTCCTGATCGTAAACCACCGCATGACGATGAGAGAACGTGCCACGTCCCACATCTTGGCCGGTAATGCGAACATTGTTGCCGCTGGTCAACACGCTGGCATAGGCTAAAGTTTCAGCCATACCCCAATCACAGGGAACCTCGCCAGCTGCCATCTTGGCTCTGTCATCGTAGACCTTCTTTACCTGTCGTTGCAGCTTTAAGCTAGCTGGCAGATCGACGAGCTTCTTAGCCAATGCCTGCAAGTTTGCCAGCGGCATTGACGTATTGAAGTGAGGGCTCCAGTCGTGGCCAAGGTACGGACTCCAGTCTACAAACAATTCAACCGAGGGTTCCTTAACCAGGCTTTTTACTACGTGCTCACCGGTGTCCAACGTGTTGCGATAGCTGGCGTTCAGTTCGTCGGAATCCTTTAGACTCATTACACCTGTTTCCGCGAGTTTCTCAGCGTACAAGGCACGTGTAGTCTTGTGCTGTTTGATAGCGGAGTACATTAGCGGCTGGGTAGCTGAAGGTTCGTCTGTTTCGTTGTGCCCACGACGTCTGTAGCAAACCAGGTCAATTACCACGTCTTTTTGGAATTCATACCGGAAATCCAAAGCCAACTGCGTTACAAACAGTACTGCTTCTGGATCGTCTGCATTCACGTGAAAGATTGGTGCCTGCACCATGCGAGCAACATCGGTGCAGTATTCGGTAGAGCGCGCATCGTCCTGACGTGAGGTGGTAAACCCGACCTGGTTATTAACTATGATGTGCACTGTTCCACCAGTTTTATACGCCCGGGTCTGCGACATCTGGAAGGTTTCCATCACGACACCCTGGCCTGCAAATGCAGCATCACCGTGCACGATGATCGGTACGACTTTCTTGCCCTCGGTATCTTTACGTCGCGATTGACGAGCCCGCACTGATCCTTCGACTACCGGTGAAACGATCTCAAGATGCGAAGGATTGAACGCCATGGCCATGTGTAACTCACCACCGGCCGTCATGATGTTAGATGAGAATCCCTGGTGGTATTTCACGTCACCAGAGCTTTCATAGGTAGCCTTGCCTTCAAATTCGTCAAACAGATCCGCTGGGTTTTTCCCGAGGATGTTGACCAGCACATTCAGACGTCCCCGGTGGGCCATGCCTAACACAATTTCTTTGGCGCCGTAGCGACCCGCCCTTTGGACCAATTCATCCAGCGCAGGAATAAGACTTTCGCCCCCTTCCAGACCAAAGCGTTTGGTACCTGGATATTTCGAATCAAGGTGTTTCTCTAAACCCTCGGCGGAGGTCAGACGCTCCAATAGATGCTTCTTTACATCGTTTTCAAAGACCGGATGGCCATCATTGCTTTCAATTCGCTGTTGTATCCATTGTTTCTCTTCGAGGTTAACGATATGCATAAATTCGTAACCAACCGAAGAGCAATAAATCCGTTCCAGGGTATCGACTATTTCCTGAAGCGGTGCCTTTTCTTTGCTGATGAAGAGGGAGCCAGTCTGAAAAATCGTTGAATAATCAATTGCAGACAATTCATGAAATTCCAGCTCCAGATCAGGGACACGCTCACGATGCATTATGCCTAAAGGATCGAGTTGTGCTTTCTGATGACCGCGCACCCGGTAGGAGCTGATTAGTTGTAGGACATCGACTTGCTTATGTTCATGCTCAGAATCAACAATGTCTTCATTGCTGAAGACTTGAGCATAGCGACTGACTTTGGCTAAGGCTTTGAAGTCTTTTCTAATCTCAGCGTGAGAGATGTCCTGGCCGCCATTTCCGTTCGCGGTGGGCAGACTTTCAAAGAACTCTTTCCATTCACTGGGAACCGAATCTGGATTCGTTAGAAATCTTTCATACAGTTCTTCTACGTACTCCGCATTGGCGCCGGAAAGGTGTCCGGTGCTCCACATTGCTTCCATCAA
>JAKSCP010000241.1 GCA_022360535.1 Pseudomonadales bacterium
AGATGAATAATTGTCCTCGACAGAACCCGGCTTATAGGCTGGCTCGCATTTCCCTCCGACATGGATACTGCCACTCGTCAGAGTGGAGTAAAACTTAAGAAATTACTTTAAGTTTCTTTAGTATTTCGCTGTATTTTAAGAACTTCCTTATCTTAAATAACAGCAAGATCACGCCATATTCCCTACTTTTAGCGGCAAGATCCCGTAAATTCTTGAAAAAAATACATAAATTGTCTTGCCTGCATGCCGATGTGTCCCTATAGTGTGTCTTTGTGGAGAAAAGTGGAATAAATTGTTCATTTGTGGGGAATAGTGGAAATTCCCTCAACAAATTCTGAACACTGAATTCCGATAAATTCGAATGGGGACAAGCTGTGTTTCGCGGCATCAACACCATCAATCTGGATGCGAAAGGGCGCATGGCCATGCCTGCGCGTTATCGCGATCAGTTGTTGCAAAGCTGCGGGGGACACTTAGTAGTCACCATCGATACCAATCATCGTTGCTTGTTGCTCTATCCCTTAGCGGAGTGGGAGCAAATTGAACGGCAGATTGAGTCACTATCAAGTTTCGATCCGATGTCACAACGGGTCAAACACCTCCTCATCGGTCACGCCAATGACCTGGAATTAGACAGCAGTGGACGCATTTTGTTGCCGCAAGAGCTTAGGCTATACGCGCAACTAGAGAAACACGTTTGTCTTATTGGACAGGGCAAGAAATTGGAAATCTGGGATCAGGACGGTTGGGCAAATCAGCGCGACACCTGGTTAACAGATTCGTCGACGGAAGGGGAATTGCCAGAAAAGCTACGCACACTCGCGCTTTAGCCTAGGGCAATCCACACAATATGGCGCTGCACGCAACGGTATTAAAAGAAGAAGCAGTCGCAGCCCTCTCCATCGACCCGAATGGATTTTATGTAGATGCCACATTTGGACGTGGCGGGCATACAAGTTTGTTGCTCGCGCAACTGGGAAGCGGCGGCAGAGTTTTAGTTTTGGATCGCGATCCAGAGGCTGTAGCGGTGGCAAGAGAAATAAGTGAACAAGACAGTCGATTAACGGCGGAGCATGCTGCATTCAGTCAGCTTGGAGAGCTTGTTCGCAAGCACAATGCAGAAGGAGCTGTTAATGGTGTGCTGTTTGATTTAGGCGTTTCTTCGCCACAGCTGGATGACCCTGATCGTGGATTCAGTTTTATGAAAGATGGTCCATTGGATATGCGAATGGACAATGAGGGGGGAGTCAGCGCCGAGGAATGGATTCACTCGGCGTCTGAGTCTGAAATTGCAGACGTGTTAAAGCGATTCGGGGAAGAAAAATTTGCCAAGAGAATGGCAGCAGCCATTGTCAGAGAACGTGCGAGTTCCCGAATCGAAACAACTGGCCGCCTGGCTGACATCGTCAAAGCTGCCCATCCCGCATGGGAAAGAGACAAGCATCCTGCTACCCGTGCATTCCAGGCCATTCGAATTCATATCAACAAAGAGTTCGAAGAAATAGAAAGTGGTCTGGATCAAGCGCTTGCAGCACTCGCTCCAGGAGGCCGCCTGGTTGCTATTAGCTTCCACTCGTTGGAAGACAGAATCGTGAAGCGCTTTATCGACAAGCAGGCTAAAGGTGATCAATTTCCAAAAGGTTTGCCAATTACCGCTGATCAGTTGCAGCCCAGATTGCTGAAAGTGGGAAAAGCTGTCAAACCTAGCGCAGCAGAGATCGAACTGAACCCTCGAGCGCGCAGTGCTGTGATGCGAGTTGCAGAAAAACTCAGTTGAGATGTACCGGTTTTGAACAATGCCAAGACTCAATAAAAAAAATAACAAGCAAAAAGAACAAGGTACTGCAAATGTGTCTGTGCTCAACTGGCTTGGGATAGGTAGTGCTCGTTCTTTTGTTCTGTACTTGATGCTGGCTTCGCTGCTGGGCTCCGGGCTACTAGTCGTTCGAACAACCCATGAGAATCGTTTTGCCTTCAATGAATTACAAGAGCTGCGTGACAGCGCCAATCAGCTAGACGTGCAATGGGGTCAACTACTACTGGAACAGAGCACCTTTGGTGTTGATGGCAGGATAGAAAACAAGGCGGTGGATCAACTGAATATGCAAGTACCGCAGATTGACAATATCGTGATGGTTCGCAATGACTAGTACGGCGGTTAAGAGCTTTTTTCGCCAATGGCGCGTGATGCTGGTGCTAGTCGCAATGTTTGCGTGCGTGGTTGCTATTGCCTGGAAGTTGAGTGCGCTGCATGTATTGCAGCGAGATTTCTTACAGGGCCAGGGTGATGCGCGAACCATTCGTACCATCCCTCTGGTCGCTAATCGTGGCCTTATTACGGATCGCAATGGCGAACCGCTGGCGGTTAGCACGCCGGTTCAGTCTATTTGGGTAAATCCAGGAAAACTGGCGGATGATCCTGCATCCATCGCTTTGTTAGCACACCAGCTGGAACTTAATCCAGAAGTATTGGCAAATAGCATCGCTAGTAATGCCAATAAGGAATTTCTCTACGTAAAAAGACGTCTGGCACCCTTTGAAGCAGAGGCAGTACTCAACCTGGATATTGACCAT
>JAKSCP010000413.1 GCA_022360535.1 Pseudomonadales bacterium
GTCCGAATCCCGGCAACAACATCTTCACCCTGGGCATTGATCAGGTATTCACCATAAAAGACCTTCTCACCGTTGGCAGGATCTCTGGTGAAGGCAACGCCGGTGGCGCTGGTATTACCAGCGTTTCCAAAGACCATGGCTTGCACATTAACAGCGGTTCCCCATTCGGCGGGGATGCCGTATTGCTGGCGATACAGAATGGCACGTTCATTCTTCCAGGAGCCGAACACAGCTCCCACAGCACCCCACAGCTGTTCCATCACATCCTGTGGAAAGGAAGATTTAGTGCGACGAACAATTAGCGCTTTGTAGCGCCGCACCAATTCTCTTAAATCACCGGTAGTGAGTTCGGCATCGTCGGTGACACCAACACTGTTCTTTAACTTTTCCAGAACAACATGGAAGGGTTCTTCTTCCTCCTCACTGCGTGCCTGCACACCCATTACAACATCACCATACATTTGGATGAAGCGACGATAGCAATCCCAGGCGAAACGAGAGTTTCCGGATACCTCTGCCAGGCCTTCTACTGTTTCGTCGTTTAGGCCAAGGTTAAGAATGGTGTCCATCATTCCCGGCATTGAATCCCGCGCTCCAGAGCGCACCGAAACCAGCAGCGGATTTTGTCCTGCTCCGAATTTTTTGCCGAGTTGAGATTCGATGCTTTTGATGGCCGTTGTCACTTCCCTGCGTAGGGAGGTGGGATAACGCCGTTCGTGATCGTAGAAGTAGGTGCAGACCTCGGTGCTAATAGTGAAGCCGGGAGGTACAGGGAGTCCGATAGACGCCATCTCAGCGAGGTTCGCCCCCTTGCCTCCCAATAGTTCGCGCATGGTAGCGTTACCATCAGTTTTGCCACCGAAGGCGTAAACGTATTTTCTAGGTTTGGTTTTGCGGGGAGTGCGAGACGTCTTCTTTCTTTTTGTCGCGGGAGCCATGAAATCCTACTAAATCCTATGGTAGAGCCTAATGTTATGCGGCCGGGGAGGATTCAGTGAGTAGCGGTTTGCTGAAAGGACAAACCCTTAGCCACGGTAAGAAATGCGTGACCTTTCAAGAGCTTGCGAGCGAAGTCGGATATCAACTCCAGCAGCCCAAATCGCACCCCCGTGCGGGTGCTGAGAATAATGCACCCGCACGCCAAAATCCAGCGCGATTGGCGCTGAATAGCTGGCATGTAGGACATCCATGTCACGCAGAACTCAGGACGCAAACGCACAAGTGATTATCAAGCATCACTTGTGATTCGCTTCTCCAGGTAATTCTTCGAGAGTTGAAGAGTTACTGGAGCGGATAGATTGGTCTGATCTTAGGTTCTAGCAAGTAGCCGTTGTTTGAATAGGGCGCTAAGTCTGCGCTCTCTGCTCTTCATATCTGACCAGAATCTTGGAAGATTCAACAGGCATTGCCATCTATTTGCAAAAGTTATGCGAACCTTTTCGTGAGTCGCATCACCAGCCATAAGCATTGGAGCGCCTTCATAAAGTTCGGTCGGCTTCAAATAGCTATGCATACTTTGTACAACTTTGTTTTTACTGTTGCTCATAAGTAGCAGGTATTTCTTTCTGCAAAAGAAAATATCCAAAACTAACTTGGTCCAAATTTGCATTCTGTGTTTTGGATTTCTAACGGAAGAACCGACCCACAGCCCATTCACTTCCATCATTTCGAATTTGTCATTCTTGAAAAAGTCATGTGAAGACTTCACCTCATCAGGAATGAACATCAAGCTTCGAAATTCCGGCTTGGTTACTAGCATGTATCCTGCCACTAACTTTTCGTGTAAGAAAAATCCTACCACTTTACTGTTAGCAACATACCTCTTAGGCAACTTAACGCCTGAATAGCTTCTAACAACTTCTGTGTAGTGCTCTAGTTCTTCGCTAGTGCTTAGAGTTCTGACATTTAACTTATCCATGATTTTATCCTCGGAAAAAACATACCTACTTCATTACGATATTTTCCATACTCTTCGGAGTACGTACTTCTTATAAGCGCTCTCTCTTCTGTTAATGCAGATTTGTAATAGAACGCTGTCAAATATACTAACGTAATAAGCAGCGGTGGCAAGTTGGTTGCAATAACGCTACCGAACCAAACCAAGGAGTAGGATAGATAGAAGGGGTGGCGCACAAAGCCATAAGCGCCGGTTGTCATTAGATGGTCAATTTCATTGTTGAATACAAGCTTCTTGGAATCCGCGGACCTAAGGGTCCACAAAAACAATATTCCTCCAGACCCCATGCATATTAATGCCGTTAAGAACCTAAAGACAGAAAGGTCTTCAATCAGCACCAAACCATATAACGTTCCTCCAACATGCAGGACGACAGCAGGGTCGTAAAGGGTCAACGCAAGTTTTGAACCATCAGTGCTGGATTCGAAGAACCAGAACCGTGCCCAGACGAAGCTCACGATAATCGTGGTGAAAAGCCCAGCAATCAAATAACTCTCTAATAACATGCAGCTGTATCTCTAAAGATTGTCTGTAATGCGCCGTATTACTGATTTGCAGTAGTGGATTTGTGAGGGTTGCCGCGGTTAGACGTCGTTCGGCGGTGATTGCGCGAAATACCTGCGGAGTTAGCCCTAGTCGGTTGATAATTTTGAGCTTGGACAGTGAACACAGCTAAATTTGACCAAAAACGATATTCGGAATACTGCAGGGAGCATTCCGAAGAATTCCTCTATGAGTTACGCGAAGAGGCGGGCAAGTTTCTGACAAACTGGCCTGCACGTACTGGCGTCATTTTGTTGGTGTTGTCATCGATCGCAACTTATATAGATGCCAGCGTTGTACGAGAAAATCCCTACGCTGTACAAACCCTTTTTGCTTACGTCGTACCAATTTCAATAATTATTCTATACCCGTTTGCGACTTTATTCGTCTCGACGATCGAAAAATTTAGTACATACCTAGTAGATATATTTTTCCTAACAATCTTGGTGGGCTACTGCACTGCTCTTCTGATTGTATTTACTGGCGCAAACTCGGAAGAGGAATACCAGAGTGTCTACTTGATACTGTCTGGGCAAGTAAACTTTGCACTCTTAATGTGCACAGGGTTCGCATACCACTCTGAATACAAAGTTACTTTTTTTCGAAACGTCTTCTATACGTTGTTGACCGTATCCTTGATGTATCTGGTTAATGCAGAATTTCTCTCCTTCAACTACATACATATATTTCAGGGTTTTTTCGCTGGAGCTATTATGAGTAGGATTTACTACGATATAGTTCGCGCCCGCTTCTACCTGAAATCAACCGAAGCAGATTCCAAAGAGCATCTTCACAACCAGCTCTCAAAACTCGTCTATCCACATCAACTCGAACGGATCAAGCTTGGAGATGAGCTAGAAAACACCATGCCTCTCAAAGAAGGAAAGGCAATCATTAATGTATTTGATGTGCAAAGATCTTCTGAAATTAGACATGAGAAAACCGCTGATTTCTTCGTGAATTTGTTTCAGTCCTTTCTACAAATTTGTATGAAAGGGTATGAACACAATCCGCTACGCTCACAGGCATTCAGGTTGAAAGAAACGGGAGATGGTTTCATTAGCTCTGTAGGGTATCCCTTTCTGCCTGTGGATTCTCGTTCGCTGGCTGACAGTGCTGTTTCAACTGCCTTGCTCATGTTCGATGCCTTCAATAAAGAGGTCGAAAGGTTTAATTACTCAAGGCCAATCAAGGCTGCGATTGGATTGGCGTACAATTCGGTGCAAGGAACCTTCCAAAGTGGTGGTATTCGTTCCTATGATTTGTTCGGTGAGGCGTTGATTCAAGCTTCCAAGTACGAGGAGCTTCGTAAACAGCCAGTCATTTGGGACATCTTTTGTGAGCACGCCGAAAAGCGTGGGTTTGCGGACTTCAACATACTTATCGTACAGGAAGTGGTGTACAACTCTCTAAGCCCTGCCTATAGAGAGCTGTTCACAGAAATCGACCTCAAAGATGAAGCACTGGTTGGTGATTTTCAAATGATGTATGACAACGATGCGCGCTACATCTATTTCCATCTCCTGCCCTAGATCAATCTATTTGAATTATGGCCTTAATCGCTGTCAGTTCTGACACTGACCATTGGGGCACCATTCTCATTCAGATTGCTGAAAACCTCGATAGGACGGCAGCAAACGAAACAATCCTCGATGTAATGTTGTGATTCGACAGAGCAATCTACCAGGAGTTCATTTTGCTCTCCGCAGTAAGGGCAATAAATCTTGACGGATTCCTGGTGGCTCAATCTACTTTACTTGGCTGATCAGTGGTTGGTTGGAAAAGAAGGCTTCGAGGTTTTTAAGAACTAGATTCCCCATTTCCCGCCTTGTTTCAACCGTTGCGCTGCCAATGTGGGGCATCAGTACAATATTGTCCAGGTTCTGTAACTGGTTTGGAATGAAGGGTTCGTTCTTATAGACATCGAGCCCTGCTGCTCGAATCACACCCGTTGACAGGGCCTGGGCTAACGCTTCTTCGTCGACACTATTGCCACGCCCTACATTAATGAATACGCCCTCGGCACCAAGCTTGTCGAAGACTTGCTGGTTGACTAGATTATCTGTGGCGGCGCCACCGGGTAACATGCACAGCAAGATATCAGACGCCTTCGCCAGTTCCTCAATATTGGGATAGTAAGTGTAGGGTAACGGCTTGGGCTTTCTATTGTGATAGGCAATATTGAGCTTGAAAGGTAGTGCTCTTTCCACGATTGCTTCACCAATTCTTCCCATGCCAATGATGCCCAGCGTTTTCCCAGCCAAACCCATTCCGAAAGGGAACGGTCCCACTGACCAAGCATCGGTTCTGGCGAAGCGGTCAGCGTTGATTAGATTCCGAGTTGTCGTTAGCAACAAACCGATTGCTAAATCGGCAACAGCATCATTGAGTACATCTGGTGTATTGGTTACCTGGATATTCAGTTTTTCAGTTTGTTGGAAGTCAATGCCGTCAACGCCGACTCCAAAAGCCGAGATAAGTTTAAGGGAGTTCAAAGTATAGATAATCGGATCGCACACCCAAGAAGCCGTTGCCGCAGCATTACATTTTCCGTCAAGAGAACGTATCAGCTCCGGCTTTTCGTCGTCGGTGAACTGCCAAAGATGGGTTGTATGATAGCTTGCATCCAGTTTGGCGAGAGTTTCCGGGTGAAACTCGTTAACTACTAGTACCGACTGTTTTTCTTGATCCATTGTTTCGCCTTGCTCTAGCTGTCATTCTTACAATGACCAGGGGCTGAAGTATATGCCAAAAATGCACAGAGTAGCGCGGTCTGCTTGCGTCTAGTCCTTGGACACTTTAGATTGTGATGTCGAATCGCTGCCTTTAATGGGTATGCTATTTAACGGGCTGAACAACGTCGCAATGAATTCAATCTCTGACCTGTACAGATCTTTACCCTCCGTAGACAAATTGCTGCAGCAGCCTGAGCTCGCAGATCTTTGCGAAACAGTGGGGGTCGACAGTGTCAAGGTGGCAATTCAGAATCAACTTGATCAACTCCGAACACAAATCGCGGCGAAACAAGACGGCATTGCCGAGCGGTTAACGGCCACGGATTTTACAGATCAGCTAACCAGACAAGTTGCGGCTGCTGTTGAAGGTCAGTTCTCAAGCACTTTGGTGCCTGTGTTCAATTTAACTGGCACGGTGATTCATACAAACCTGGGTCGCTCTAAACTTCCAACAGAAGCGATTATGGCCATGGAGCTGGCTGCAGCGGAAAGCAATAACCTTGAATTTGATTTGAGCAGTGGAAAGCGAGGCGATCGCGACTCCCATATCGAGGCCGCAATTTGCGATATCTGCGGAGCTGAAGCAGCGACCGTGGTCAACAACAACGCCGCTGCAGTACTGCTGGTCTTGAGCACTTTTGCGGCGGGTAAAGAAGTTCTCATTTCCCGGGGTGAGCTGGTGGAGATCGGGGGTAGTTTTAGAATACCCGATGTGATGAAAAGTGCCGGATGTCGACTTAGAGAGGTAGGCACAACAAACAGAACCCATCTGAAGGATTTTGATACGGCGCTAAGTGACCAGTCTGCGCTGATCATGAAGGTGCATACCAGCAACTACGAGATCAAAGGATTTACTCAGTCAGTTCCGGAAAACGAATTGAGTGATCTGGCTCATCAACACGAAATTCCATTTGTTTCAGATCTCGGTAGCGGCACTCTGGTGGATCTTACTCAGTATGGACTGCCTGACGAGCCGACAGTAGCTAGCGAGTTGGCACGGGGTGCCGATTTGGTGACTTTCAGTGGTGACAAACTGCTGGGTGGCCCGCAGGCAGGTGTCATCGTTGGTCGTAAAGAGCTTGTTCGGCGCATTAAGCAAAATCCACTAAAGCGGGCGTTGCGAATCGATAAGATTACCCTAGCTGCTTTATTGGAAGTGATTAATCTCTATCGAGACCCTCAACGCCTCGCTGAAAGAATGCCGACCCTTAGTGATTTAACTCGTTCGACTGATGCGATTGAAGCAACAGCGCAGCAAATAGTCGGTGGATTGCAGGAAGTGCTCGGTGAAATTGCTGAAGTGGCTATTGAGCCCTGCAAGAGTCAGATAGGAAGTGGTGCTCTGCCTACTGAATTACTGGATAGTCACGCTATCGTTTTCGAACCAATTGCAGCGAAGGGTGAGCGGGACGCCAGCTTGATGAATTTGGCCGCTGCATTCAGGGGCTTACCCAAGCCAGTGATTGGTCGCATTCATGCTGGTCGGTTTTTCCTGGATTGCCGCTGTTTGCGGGATGAGTCTGCATTTCTGCAGCAGTTAAGCGAACTTTCTGTAGCGGACTCAAGTTAAGCGGTTCTGGCTTTTGCCCCCATCGCTATCCGAAACAAACCGAACGAGAGCAGTGATGCGGTTAGCATCATTAGTAACAGCGGATAAACTGTGCCGTTGAAAATGAAAGCCACAAATTGAGCAGCTGCTGCTGACAGTGACATTTGCATAAAGCCAGTGAGGCCAGAGGCACTACCAGCGTACTCAGGAAATTCGTTGATCGCCGCAGCCTGTGCATTAGGCAAAGTAATGCCATTGCCGAATACGGCGATGGAGATGGGAACGAACAATGCCGCTGGTTGTGTGAAGCCCATTAGTTGCAGGACGATCGCCAGACCAATTCCATTTAAGGCAATGAGACCGCCAAAATTAATCATCGTGTCAATGTCCTGCCATTGACCAAGATGGCGGGCCATGTAGTTGCCGGCCATAAATCCCAGTGGAATCATGATGAAATAGTAGCCGTATTCCGTTGCCGGTCGGTTCAGAACAGTCACCATGATTTCAGGTGCCGCTGCGATAAAGCTGAAGAACACGACTGAGACAAAACTCACGCAAAAGGCATAACCTCGGAACGCGCTGGAAGACAATAAGCGATGGAAAGTTGCCAGCATTGAGCCAATGCCTTCAAAGGGTACTGGTGATCTTAGAGTTTCTGGTAGCGACATACTCAGCACCAACAGAATTAGTGCAGAACAACTCGCGATAACAACAAACACCGACTCCCAACCAAACCGCTGCATCAGTTCCCCGCCTAACGCGGGTGACATCATGGGTATCACCACCATTACCATGACTAAGGTAGCAATGACCCGGGCTGCTTCTTCAGCTCCATAGATGTCTCGGACGATGGCGCGGGCTAGCACCAAACCTACTGCACCCCCGAAAGCCTGCACAAAGCGCCCCGCGATTAGAAAACCAATAGAATCGGCGTAGTAGCAGAGTAGTGAACCGACAAACGTTACGGTCAGCCCCAACATCATGATGGGTTTGCGTCCAAACTTATCTGACAAGGGGCCGTAGAAGAGTGTACCGAGTGCGATTGCCAGCATAGAAAGGCTTAGCGTCAGCTGCGCGACATCATTACTGACTTCAAAAGAGTCGGCGATGACTGGTAGGGCTGGTAACAGGATTTGCATGGCGGCAGGCCCCATGGCAGAAGTTGCAGCCAGCAACACAATTAACCTTTTTGGCAATTTGTTAAGTCGAGTCAAACCTATTACTCAAGTCGAGTGGCAATCAATGCAGAGTGTGAGCCAAGGGCCGGTTGGCCGCAGAGACTTAGCGCGCTAGAAATGCATCCCTGCTGCGCAGTGGGTTGGCAGTAGATTGAGAGTTCAAATAGACACTGGAACCCAACAATATGGAACGTTGCGCTTTGCTTATGTCAAAACCTAAGCCAAAGGTGTTGTTATGAAAACCATCCACCAGGTCTTTGGCTTGTGCAACACTGCCAGCATTTA